>CALFBG010000217.1 GCA_937951685.1 uncultured Saprospiraceae bacterium
GATTTTTTTGAACAAATAATATAAAGTCTAGCAGGTAATCGAATTTAATACTTTGTAATAATAGTAACTATTACTAAGCTTATCTCTAGCTTCGATAACGGCAAGCGTCTCTTTAAAACCCAAGTATTAGGCTGTCATAACGACTTTACAGTTCCTTGGTGAAAGCTTAAATATACGCTACGAAACGATTCAACTCCATGCGAGAAACATCATTTATTAAGCAAAATAAAGAAAAATGGAAAGAGTTTGAAGAAGTTTTAGAATTTCGAGATACTAATCCTGACAAGCTAAACGACCTTTTCATTCAAATCACGGACGATCTTTCTTACTCCCGAACTTTTTATCCAAATCGTTCTGTTCGGGTTTATCTAAATAATTTAGCCCAGAAGATTTTTTATAGTATTTATAAAAATAAGAAAAATCGATTGGGTCGCTTATTCACTTTTTGGACCGAAGAGTTACCACAACTCGTCTACGAATCCCGTAACGAATTCCGCTTATCTTTACTCATTTTCACCTTAGCATTTGTCATTGGTACTTTTTCCTCTATCATGGATCCTGAATTTCCACGGGCTATTCTGGGAGACGACTACATCGACATGACTATCGAGAATATTGAATCTGGCGATCCTATGGCGGTTTATAAACAGCGAGGAGAATTTGGAATGGCACTTAGTATTACCGCCAACAATCTTTTTGTTGCTTTCCTGACCTTTGTATTGGGCGTTTTCTTTGCGATTGGCAGTCTTGCCATTCTTTTAAGCAACGGTATTATGGTTGGTGCTTTTCAGTACTTTTTCTACGAGCAGGGTGTTTTCTGGGAATCCTTTTTGGCGATCTGGACGCACGGTACCCTCGAAATTTCAGCCATTATTATTGCGGGTGCGGCGGGGATTACGATGGGAAAAGGCTTAGTTTTTCCGGGGACTTATTCACGCATTCAATCTTTTCAGCTTTCGGCACGGCGAGGTTTAAAGATTATGTTTGGAATTGCTCCCATTATCATTTTAGCAGGATTTATTGAAAGCTACCTCACCCGTTACACCGAGACACCCGATTTCATCCGTTTACTCTTTATCTTAGTCTGTCTAGCTTTTGTATTATTCTATTACGTCTGGTATCCTAGAAAAAAAGCGCAGCAAGGATTTGATGCCGCACTTGAAAATAGCAAAATTCCACCGAGTAACGAGCAAGCAATTAACTTTAGTCGCATTAAAGGTTCCGGCGAAATTTTTGCCGACACTTTTCTATTCTTCAATAAACATTCCCAACCGATCCTTTCTCTTGCGTTTGGTTTAGCGGTACTTTTTTGTCTCGGTAGTTTTTTACTGGCAACGGAGGCACCAGCGGAGCTGATTAGCTTTCCTACTTACGTATTAGGGATGATGATGACTTTAGAACAGTTCATTCAAAACGATAGCAATATCTTTTTACCTTTTTTCAACGTATTGTGTTTTACAATTATTAGCTTCTCTTGCTATACTTTACTCGTTAAAGAAGCCAATACTTTTAATCAAGCAGCCGTAACGCTTAGTCGGAAAGCACATATTTTCAACTTTTTACAAAGCTTCTTACCAATCAGCTTATTCTTCATTGTCATGATGGCGAAGGAGTGGTTCGTATTCCTAATTTTCCCGTTCGCCTTTCCCTTACTATTACTTTGGCTCTACACCATGTACCAAGAACGCTTAAATGTTTTTGCAGCCTTGGGAAGAACTTTCAGTTTACTTAAAAGTGGCAATTACGGGCGAGTATTAGGTACGTTCTTATTGATGACCGTCGTCGCCGTGATTTTTTTCGGTATCTTGGATCAGCCCTTGACTTGGTTTTTCATCGAACGCATTAGCTGGAATATTGCCATCGAAGAACAACGTTCGCAACAAGTCGTTACCGTCATTGGCAGCTTTGTTTTAATTTTTACCACTTACTTGATCTACTATTATTTGATCATTGGTATTGGTTTATTATATCATAGTTTATTAGAAATCAAAGAAGCGCCAAGCTTGCGCGATAAAATAAAGTACATTGGTCTTGGTCAGCGGATTCAAGGAATGGAAAAAGAAGCTTAACGAAAATTCATGATAGCCCGAACACTACCCTACTTTCTCTTTTTACTATCGCTCTGTCTGAGCGAAGGGAATTTGTTTGCCCAAGAGGAAGCCGTAGACGTCATCGAAACCGTCCAAATGGATGAAGATTTCTCGGTTGCGAATGACATCGATCTCAATTTTGTCAATCCACGCGTAGAATACCTCAATGAAAGTTTTGAGCAACAACGTTTCGAACCCCAAACTTGGCGAGGCGTTATACAAGATTATGATTATACCAACTCGCGAGAAAAAGATCGAGATGAAGATTTCGACGAAAGCCTAACCAATGGTCCGTCGGGAGGTACCAACGGTGGGTCGGGTTTTAATTTTAGTAGCAAATTTTGGAGTGGTTTCCTAAAATTCATCCTCATTGCGGCCGCCATCATTACGGTGGTTTTCCTCATGCTCAATTTACTCGGTCAAGGGAGTTTACTCGGTCCTCGAAATAGAAAAATAAAAGCCAAACCGAATCAAATTACGATTGAAAACTTAGAAGATAATATTTTAGAATCTGATTTGGATCGCTTCATTCGCACGGCAACGGAGGAACAAAATTATGCCTTGGCGATTCGCTTATATTACCTCGCCATCATTAAAGAGTTATCGTTAAAAAAATCTATTAAATGGAAAAGAGATAAAACGAATCGAGACTATCTTCGCGAGATGCAATCCAATGCCTTGTTTCTCCCCTTCCGGGAAACAACTGGCGTTTTTGAACGAATTTGGTATGGTAATATCAATTTGACCGAACAAGATTACCTTAAGGTAAAACCTAAATTTCAAGACTTAATTCAAACGGTGCAACACGCACCAAAAACTGCGACACCCTCGTAGATAAAGTAATTTTTTTAAATGAATGACAAGCGTCCATTTATTATTTTAGGCATTACAGCATTGATTATTCTTTGCTTCTTCATCTATTTCCGTGGGGGTGGACAGCAATACAGTTGGGTAGAAGATTATAAAGAAAAAAGTACAGATCCTTACGGAACGGCGATTCTACACGAACTGCTAGAAGACTATTTCCCCAATAAAGACCTTGTTGATCTAAAGAAAAGTATTTATAAAGAAATTCCTTTAGCAACCAACGATACGACCGACAATTATTTATTCATCGGTGAAGCCTTATACCTCGATACGAATAACATCGACGCCTTACTCCAATTTGTAGAAAAAGGTAACATTGCTTTTATTTCCAGCAAGACCATTCCTTACGACTTGATGTTTCATTTGTATTACGAAGAGTGCAATTACAATTATTGGGAAGATTACGACGCACATTCTGATTCCATGAGCGTCCTCAATTTTTTAAACCCTTCTTTACGAAAAGAACAACCTTACGAATACCGTTTTCTTAATAAAAATCTTCCGCGTAATTATCGTTGGCAATACATTGACTCTGCTTACTTTTGCGATGAGCCTTACAGTTTTGCGGAGGTCGGTGCTAATCATTTAGGACAAATTAATTTTGCCAAAAAAGCTTACGGAAAAGGTACTTTCTATTTACATACTACGCCCTTGGTTTTTACCAATATTCAATTGCTAGATCAAACGGGATTGGACTACGTAGAACGTGCACTTTCACATTTGCATCCTGGTAATATTTATTGGGACACCTTTAGTCGTACCGCAGAAAATATTGGTCGGCGACGCAACCAACGAGCGGGGCACGGCGGATCGCGAGGACTCACGGCGGAAAGCCCACTTAAGTATATTTTACAACAAGACAGTCTAGCTTGGGCCTGGTATTTATTCTTAGCCTTGGCTTTAGTATATTTGTTATTCCGAGCGAAACGGCGACAACGCGTCATTCCTGTTTTACCAGAAAACAGTAACACTTCGCTAGAGTTTATCTCAACCATTGGTCGCTTGTATTTTATTCAAAATGACCACCGAGAACTATCGCTACAAAAAATGAAATTATTCTTGGGCTACGTTAGAGATCGTTATCATTTACCCACAAAGGATTTAACCGATACTTTCGCAGCACGCCTGAGTGCAAAATCAGAAATACCCTTATCCGTCATCCAGACCATTGTCAAATATTATACGAACATTAAAACTTCGAATGTTATTTCAGAGCAAACGATGATCGACTTTCACTTGGAAATGGATAAATTTTATAAGCATTGTAAATAACTAAAGCGATAAGCGTACCTTAAATAGTACCTCGCCAAAAAATAATAAGATGAATATCGACGAGCACAATGACAATCTCCCACAGCCCGAGGAGCAGCCCGAAAACCAAGTCCCACCAGTAGCGCCAACACCTGAGCCGAACGCTCTGCGATGGCAGCAAAGTAGTTTAGACCTTTCTCCCGTGCGCGATGCAGTAGATAAAGTGAAGCTGGAACTGCAAAAGGTATTAGTCGGGCAGGACGAACTAGTAGAACTCATGCTGACGGCCATCTTCGTTGGTGGACACGTTTTAATTGAGGGCGTTCCTGGAATTGCAAAAACCCTCAGTGCAAAGTTACTCGCACAGAGTTTGAATATCGGTTTTTCGCGGATCCAATTTACGCCCGATTTAATGCCTACGGACGTCGTAGGAACTACCGTCTTCAACGTCAAAACTTCAGAATTTAGTTTCAACGAAGGACCTGTCTTCTCCAATATTATTTTGATTGATGAGATCAATCGAGCACCAGCAAAAACACAGTCGGCACTTTTTGAAGTTATGGAAGAACATCAAGTTACCATTGATGGAAAAACCTACCAAATGGATTTGCCTTTTTTTGTAGCGGCTACTCAAAACCCAATCGAGCAAGAAGGAACTTATAAATTACCAGAAGCGCAGTTGGATCGCTTTTTATTCAAAATCAACCTCCACTATCCTAGCTTGGAAGAAGAAAAAATGATCTTGCGTAGATTTCGACGAGACTTCCAACAAACGATTCAAGAAGACATAAAGTCCGTTTTAAGTAGCGCAGAAATAAAAAATTGTCAAAACTTAATCGAAAAAGTGTTAATCAAAGATGAACTTTTAGATTACATCGCTGCGATTATTCATACGACACGGAACAATGGCGATTTATTTTTGGGTGCTTCTCCGCGAGCTTCGCTTTCGATTATGAAAGCTTCAAAAGCAGTAGCCGCCATGAATGGCCGAGATTTCGTCACGCCCGATGATATTAAATACGTTGCTTACCCCGTTTTGAATCACCGCGTGATTTTGACGCCAGAGCGAGAGATGGAAGGCTACGATAGCCGCGACATCATCAACGATATTGTAAAGAAAATTGAAGTACCTCGATAATCATTTTTGTGAAAAACTTATTTCTATCTAATCGTTTTTTCTACGTCCTCAGCGGCGTCATTGCGCTATTTGTGCTAAGCTTTCCTTTCGGGTTTTTATTTCCCGTGGCACAAACAGCATTGGTACTCGCCTTGGCGGCTAGTATTTCAGATATTTATCTGCTTTTCAATCCGGCGGTTCAGCTTAAAGTACGGCGATACTTACCCAAAGTTTTTTCATTAGGAGATGACAATCGAGTACAAATCGTAATTGAAAATTTGTCTAGCCTCAACTTAAGTTTAGTCGTGATTGATGAACTACCCGTTCAATTCCAACGCAGAGATTTTGAAGCTAAGCTCAAACTTACACCGGGCAACGAAAAGAAAATTACTTATCAATTGCGACCAGTAGCGCGGGGAGAATATAGTTTTGGGGATATTAACTTGTTTTTATCATCTTTTTTGGGACTCGTGCAACGACGGTATCAACATCACTATCCAATGAATGTTCCCGTCTACCCTTCTATTTTACAAATGAAAAAATTTGAACTTAAAGCGTTCAACCGAACGTCTCATAGCCACGGCATCAAAAAAATCCGACGCTTGGGGCATAGCTACGAGTTTGAGCAAATTAAGAATTACGTACAGGGAGATGATTTTCGGAGTATCAATTGGAAAGCGAGTAGCCGAAGAGGTACTTTTATGGTCAATCAATACCAAGACGAACGGGCACAACAAGTTTATAATATTATTGATAAAGGGCGTGCAATGAAAATGCCTTTTAATGGCTTGAGTTTAATTGATTACGCTATCAATACCACACTCGTCATTTCTAACGTCGCGTTACAGAAATACGACCGAGCGGGCCTTATTAGCTTTTCTGATAAAATTGGGAGTACGATCAAGGCGGAAAAGAAACCGCACCAACTTAATAAAATTCTCACCGCGCTCTACAAAGAACAAGAACGCAACATGGAATCTAATTTTGAGTTGTTGTATTATTCTTCTCGGAAATTAATAAAAGGGAGGAGCTTACTCTTTTTGTATACTAATTTTGAGAGCATTTATGCCATGGAACGCGTAATGCCCATTTTGAGAAAAATCAACAATTTACATTTACTGGTAGTGATCTTTTTTGAAAATACCGAAGTAAAAGATTACGCAAAATTAGCCGTTACCACCACTGAAGAAATTTATCTCCAAACCATTGCACAAAAATTTGTGGCAGAAAAAGTACAAATGGTACAAACGCTAAAACAATACGGTATCCAAGCCATCTTGACAGCTCCTGAAGAACTTTCGGTGAATACGATTAATAAATATTTAGAGTTAAAATCAAGAGGTTTGATCTAGAATTGATGAAGAAGTTGTTTTAAAAGTCAGCTTCAATAATTTCGATAAGCTAAATACTCGCTAATCATTGCGTACGCATAAAAGATACAAACTGCCAGTACAAAAAGGTTTTCAGTTAAAGTCAATTGCTCAAAATCTCCAAGTCGACTACCAAACCACCCCAGTATCAAAATCAATATTCCATTAGCAATTATGCTTTTCATGCCAACGTAGAAGAAAGGTTTCTGTTTGCATTTTTTACCAAAATAAAAGTACTCCCCATTACTTTTTTTAGGTTGTATAAATTGACCCATGAGTAGTTATTTATGATAAACAGCCATCTGATGCAAAAGTCCCCCAACTAATTACCGCGCCTACACAGGCTATAGGTGATCCTAGAAAACATCCTGTTGTAGATAAAACTAAAAGGATAGGTCGCCAGCCGCCGCAAGGTGTTTCAACTAAAGTATCATCAGTTAAAGGATTCCCACTACATTCTTAATTTAGATATAAAGAATAGATTAGCCCATTAGAAGCAGGATACTCAATTTCATATTCAATCATCTGTAATTCTCCAGGTTCATAAGCTATGATACTATTAACCAAAGATTGTTCCACTCCTAATTCGTTAATTAAAAAATCAAAATAATTAAAACTAGGGTCTCCTTCTAAACCTGTGATCAATTGTTCAATTAAGTCATTATTCATCCCATATAACATATATTCAACCAGACTACTCATATCATTGAGAATACGACAAGCATCTTTTACCCGATCATGTTTAGTCACAGTTGTTCCTTCTCTTTCCTCTATACTATTAGTTCGCATAGATTTTTTTAATTCAATATGACTTTGATTTTTACTCTGATTACAACTTATAGTCATCAATAATAAGCAGAAAAGAAGTATTATATTTTTCATAAACGATAATTTCTAAATTAGAGAAGTACTTAAATCTTCCGTAAGATAGAAAATTAATATTGAAAAGAAAACATTTTGTTATTCAAAATAAAATACAATTTAACTACCGAACAATAACAAACTCCGTTCGCCGATTGCGTTGACGCCCTTCTTCGGTATCGTTGGTGTCAATTGGAATTGTTTCGCCGTACCCTTTATAACTCAAACGATCTGCCGCAATTCCTTCCTGCACTAAATAAGTATAAACAGCTTTAGCCCGATTCTCCGAAAGGCTTAAGTTGTCCACATCACTACCTACGTTATCCGTATGTCCATTTATTCGAATCTTCAAGTCAGGATTTTCCTCTAGTAATTTTTTCAAGCGCGTAAGTTCGGTAATCGAGACGGGCCTTAAATCTGCTTTAGCCGTTTCAAAAAATACATTTTTTAGAATAATAGGCTTTACCTCGGTGAGCAGCTTTTTCTCTGCCGGTGTGGCGCTACTACTTGCTACGGTTGGAATGGGTTGTAAATAAATTTCTAACAAAAAAACAGCGTCCGTGTCACTCGCTTTTTCTAAGGCAAAATTTTCAGAGTGAAATAAATACTTTTCCTTAGAAACATTCAATGCATAATCTTTTCCGAGCGGTAGACAGACGAGAAACTCACCGCTCAAATCCGTCGTTGAAGAAGCATAATTCTGCTCACTCGCTAGTTCCACAAAATCCACTTGTGCCCTAAGTTTCTTTTTGGTTATGGCATCAAAAACTACTGCCTTCACGTAAGTAACTGGATTTGGGCGTGCCGCTTCGTGCAAAACGAAACTATAAATATCCGTTTCTGCTCCAGACTTTCCATTATCGAAAGAACTATCCTCAACTACATCTAGTTTTCGATCACTTGCGAAGTACGCCGTCTTCCCATCTCGGCTCACGACTAAAGCACCTTCACTAGATTTTGTATTGATTGGATAGCCCAAATTCTGTGGTTTGCTCCATTGCTGATCTTCTCCTCTTTTCGCTAAAAATAAATCGTATTCTCCCATCCCCGGATGTCCTTTACTCATGAAGTACAGGGTCTGATTATCGGCGTGAATAAACGGAGATTGATCATCCATTTTAGTATTAACCGCTGAGCCTAAATTTTCGGGAGCAGACCACTTACCAGAACTTTTGCGATGACTCACCCAAATATCTTTTCCTCCGACCCCACCGCTACGACTACTCGTAAAATAAATAGCTTGTCCATTCGCAGAAATAGAAGGTTGAGATTCCCACCCCTTAGAATTAATCGGACTTCCAATATTGGCTGGCGGAGTCCAGCGACCATCTCTAACTTCAGAAAAATACAAATCACAACTACCATATCCATCTTTTCGATTGCAGGCCGTAAATACCATGAATCGACCATCCGCAGAAATGCTCTGGGCACCTTCATTATTAGGCGTATTGATCTCTTGCATCGGCTTTCCTTTTTGCCAAACACCATCAATGTTACTACTCATATAAAAATCTTCTTGACCACGAACTCTACTCGTATAAATCAGCAATTCCCCATCTGCCGTGAAGGAAGGTAAGTATTCTGCGTTTGTGGTATTGATATTTGGTCCCAAACTTTTAGGTTTGAAAGGAACTGGATTTTTGATTGCCTGAGCGGCAAATAGTGCATTCTCTTGGTAGCGTTTTGCTTTTTTGAGGAGGACTTCATTTTTCTTTTCTACTTTCAAATAAGCGGCAAAGTGCTCCGCAGCTTCTTCGAACTTGCCCAACTTCCACTCGGTAATCCCTAATGTGTACAAAACTTTGCGAATATACATTGGATCCAATTCAATTGCCGCTTCAAAAGCGGTTTCCGCCTTTAAGTAAGCATCCATATCATAATGAATCATACCGGTCAGTAAATGCGCATCAATAAACTGTGGCTCTGATTTTAAAGCCTTCCCTAGATATTTTAACGCAGCTTCGTTGTCCGACGCTTTACTCGCTTTACGAGCTTTATCAAAATACTTTTTAGTTTTTGCCTTGATCGTTTTTTTCGTTACGTAGCTTACTCCTGGTTGCGCTAATGCTCCCGTAGCTAAACAGAAAAGGACTGTGAATATTTGAATAAACTTGAATTTCATGCAATAAAATAAGTTGAGAACATTCTTAAATGTTCGGCAAATAATTGAAGGGAATGCGATGCATTGTACCAAAATAGCTTTTCTCTTCTCCTACTATTTTCAAGATTGCTGCTAAATGCAATCGCTTGAACTTTTCGACACCAGAAGCATCACTCTTAGTTAAACGCAAAAGTAACGCCGAATAGCATATAAACCATTCAATTCTTACGGAAGTGATTTCGAATAAGCGTTAATTATTTACCGAGTGTAAAGCCGATTTAGGACGGATTGAAATTTAGGCCATTTTTTTGTCGTTCATTACACTCGTTTGTTGGCGGATGGATTCTTTGTGAATACATTGAATGAAAGCTTGCGCAAAATCCTCACTCAATCCTGCATCAATAGTTGCTTTAACTCGACTATCAAAAATATTGGACCAGCGATTCATTTGTAAAATCGTTACGCCATTTTCTCGTTTGTAACGACCAATCTCTTGGGCGACTTCCATTCTTTTTGCTAATAATTCGATCAAATCTCGATCTAAACTGTCAATATCGACCCGTAGGGCTTCCAAATTAGCCAAAAAATCAGGATGCTCTCCTACGGACTGTCGTTTGATCAGAGCGTCCATTAATAGCTGTAAGGCAGACGGAGTAAGTTGCTGCTGTGCATCGCTCAGTGCTTCGTCGGGATTAATATGCGTTTCAATCATTAAGCCATCAAAATTCAAGTCTAGTGATTTTTGAGCTACGGACAAGAGTAAATCTCGGCGACCACAAATATGACTAGGATCACAAATGACTTCTAGCGTTTTTAATCTTCGTTGCAATTCAATGGGAATTTCCCACATTGGTAGGTTGCGATACGGTGCCGACTTAGTCACCGAAAAACCACGGTGGATCGCTGCTATCTTTTTGATGCCTGCCTGCCAAAAACGTTCAACCGCACCAATCCAGAGTTCAACGTCGGGATTGATTGGATTTTTAATTAAGACTGGAATATCAACTCCTTGCAAGGCATCTGCCAATTCTTGTACCGCAAAAGGATTAACCGTCGTTCGAGCACCAATCCACAAGACATCAATTTCGGCTTTGAGTGCCGCTTCGACGTGCCGGGCATTTGCCACTTCGACGGTACATGGAAGCTGAGTGGCAGCACTAGCTGCTTTGATCCAAGGTAATGCCACTGCGCCTCGTCCTTCGAAAGAGTTAGGTCTTGTTCTCGGCTTCCAAATTCCAGCTCTCAAGAGGTTAGCTCCTGTACGAGCGGCGCCTAGGCAAGAATCCATGACTTGTTGTTCGTTTTCCGCGCTGCAAGGCCCCGCGATTAATAAGGTTTTGCTAGGGTTTAGGGCTAATCCCCAATCTTTCATCCGTATAATATC
Source organism: uncultured Saprospiraceae bacterium (assembly GCA_937951685.1). Lineage (GTDB taxonomy): Bacteria > Bacteroidota > Bacteroidia > Chitinophagales > Saprospiraceae > CALFBG01. Next base: position 11,042 of record CALFBG010000217.1, read on the forward strand.
CATCATATTGCTCCGAGTAGTCGTTATAATTATTTACTTTTTAGACAAAAAAAAAGCTCATTAGTTTAACAACCAATGAGCTTTTTAAATTAAGTGCGTATTAAAATTTCTGCCACTTGACAGGTTTCATCATACGCTATCTTTGGAGTAGCAGCGCTACCTCTATTTTCGATTTTTCAAAATCGCTTTTGCTCCGGCAGAACCAAGTTCTACAGCTTTTTTCCAAGCCTTTAAGAAACCAGTTTTACCTGCTTTTTCCTTACAAGTTCCTAAATGCATCCACTTGTCACCTTCTGGAATATTATCATTTCCTTGGGTGAGGTTGATAGACTCTTGAAAAGCTTCTACTGCTTCTACGTAAGCTTCTGTTTTCATTAAACAGATACCATAGTTATAAAAGCATTGTCTTTTCCAGAGTAAATTAGGATCATCCGCTTTGAAGTTTCTTCTCGTAAAGAATTTAAAATCTTGCAATGCCCCCGCATAATCTTCTTTCTTCATCAAGCACTCCCCTTTAAAGCGACGAGATTTCCAGTAGATACTCTGTAGTGGAATAGACTTTTTTACTGCTTGTGCAAAATCGTCGATAGCAGCGTCGAGATCTCCGTTCAAGACGTGTACCGTAGCTCTACCGAAGTAAGGCTCAGGATTTCCCGCAGAGATATCAATACTTTTGCTATAATCATATATTGCATCTTCGTAGTTTTTAAGTAAGAAGTTTACTTGACCTCTACGTTCGTATGCTTGTGCGTGTCTTTCGTATTTTTCGATGGCACGATTAAGTGCTTCCATCGCTTCTGATTCTTTGCCTTTTTCTTTGAGCAATTTTTTTCCCTTGAGGAATTGCTGTACCGCTACTTTATCACTTTGTGGTTCTACGATACCGTGATGCAGTATTTTTCCTTCTTCCGTCATCCAGGCTACTAAATTACCAGATACTGCAAATTGAGCAATATATTCTAGTAAACTGTAAGTATTCTTCCAGCTTTTCTCAGAACCTTGAGTGATGTATCGGGGTACGTTTAGACAAGAAGCTTCCTGATCGAAGATGTCTTCTTCGTTGAGTAAGACATCAGATTTGTAATAATTCTCCACTCGGTGCTGATACATTTTAAGCACCTTGTCGTAGCTTCTGGCATTACCAAATTCTAGTCGGCCTGTGAAAATAGTTTTGTAAGTCATTTCGCTGTTTTTTCGAGGAATTTAACCAAATTGTGATTCTCTATAGGTTTTTCTACAGGAGAAGTACGAGTTCCTTTTTTCTGTTTATATAGCGGACTTCTACTGCGTGCAGCCCCTCTTAAGAGCTTTGACTTTAATGACAAAACAAGTTGAATATTTTGTTTAATAGGCATTAACTGTCCTGAATTTCTTTGTAAAATATCTGCTTGAAATAAATACAATTGAACCTTGGAGGTTTGGTTTTGATTGTCTTTGCGTAAGCAGACAATACAACCGTGCAGGGCTTAGCTCCAAAGTTGAGTTTGATTTATAAAGAGACAAATAGTCACAAGGAAACTCATAAACTCTCTTACAAGTTACTTTTTAAATACTACACACAAACTTCTCACAGTATGTTTAAATATTCTAATATATATTTATTCGGGATTAGATTTAGATTTCCAAAAACTTTAACAAGTCTGGAAAAACAAAAATAGCCCTTTTTTTTGGAAAATTCAAAAAACTTTTACACTTTTGTCCGTTTTTCTTATTTTCAAATTATACATTTCTTTTATATATCATAAATACGGCCGATACAAACAATTGAATTGCAAGTGATTAACTCGCCCATACCTTACAACCTTCGGTACAGTTTGTACAAATGTCAATTTTGTCTCGACCATTTAGCAAAGCAGTTCTAAAACTATGATATTGTTGCCCTTGCCAAATTTCAACAAAAGATTTTTCTTTCAAATCGCCTAATTGATGACTCGCATCTTTATCAAAACAGCAAGGAACGACCAATCCATTCCAAGTGATGACACAAGAATGCCACAACTTCCAGCAATGGTTGAGTAATTCGTTTTTAACGTGGTACACGCCGTCGCTATCTTGCTTGTACCGAGCATATTTTTCAATGGTTGGAATCAAAGGATTTCCTTGGGCATAATCGTAGACTTGTGCGGTCTTTAACTTTACTTCGTCAACACCAATGGATTTAGCAAGTTTGTAAATCTCTGGAATTTGATGTTCATTAGGACGAACGACCAAAAACTGAAAAATAATATGTGGCGTAGCGGATTTCATCTTTTTTTTCCACTTTACCACGTTTGCTGCTCCCTTTAGCACATTTTCTAACTTTCCTTCCTTCCGGTAATTCTCATAAACTTCTTGCGTTGTTCCATCCACCGAAATAATCAAGCGATCCAAGCCCGATTCGATTGTTTTCTTCGCGTTCTCATCGTTGAGAAAGTGCCCATTCGTTGAAGTAATGGTATAAATTCCTTTCTCCCGAGCGTAACGAACCATTTCTAGAAACTTAGGGTTAATATAAGGTTCTCCTTGAAAATAAAAGATCAAATAAATTAACTCTCGATGTAATTCATTAATCGTTTTCCTAAAAAAATCTTCTTTCAAATTGCCCGTAGGGCGACTAAAAGACCTCAAACCACTTGGACATTCTGGGCAGCGTAAGTTGCAGGCAGTCGTTGGTTCAATAGATACTGTCATCGGTTTACCCCACTGTACTGGTCGCTGCAAGTACTTTGTCACATAAAAAGATGTGATCAGCTTGCCTGCGTTCCACAAGCGCCACAAACTAAGTTTAGAAAGAAAATTAATACTATCTCGAATATATATCGACATATCAACCTGATGCTCTTAATGGGTTAACAAAGAAATGCAATACTAAGTTCCATCGTGCAGTATACCGAAGTGCTTCCACTAGGAATCACTTCCAAACTTGAACCACACAGAAAATGGGAAAACTCAACCTTTACCTTAGAAGACTCAAAAGTACTAGATTTAAAGTTAGTGCTCTGATTTTTAACTAAAAAACTGAGATTTTTTTAGATTGATGACTAAAAATATCGTTACGTCAAAGTAAAGCTATTTATATAATAGCAAAATATGTATATCTTTAAACCCTAAGGGCTAATGTGTTTATACTCATACTTTTCCTTGAATGTTAAAAACAGTGTCAAGCTTTAGTCTCCTGCACCGTCACAAGAATTGAATTTTAGGCCTTTGATTTCTAAAAAAAACTTTGATGCTAGCAAAAATCAACTTATCTTATCTTCAGAAGTTGACGCAAACACAGCTTCTTTTAACTTAAAACAACACTCAAGTAGTTCACACTACACCAATTAATTACTCTCCACAATTCCCTCCTTTATCGTTCATTTTACAAGGGACAATTACAAAAAACACTACAACAACACACTTTTACGCCATTGCTAGGCCTTTAGTTCACCATCGAATTAACATTGGCTTTGGAAACGAATCTGCCGACTTTCTCTGTCTGCAAACACTAACACCTTACCGGCAAGTAGCAACGGAGGCTCCTATTTCCAATGAGTTTCCGTTGCTCCACACTTCAATCACTTTCTATCGTGAAACTTTGAACTTCTTAGCGCAGTTATTTTAATTGCGATAACTTTGGCGTTCAACTTAAGTAGCTTAAATTTGTCCTTTAAGTATTCGAAGTCGTTCAAAATAGGTTTTATGCTTTTTTAAAGTATCTAAATAGGTTCTTTAAAACATCTAAATAGATTTTTAAAGCATCTAAATAGATTTTTTAAAGCATCTAAATATCATTGTAAAACGACTTCATTTAGAACGGCGAAGCTTGTCGCTCTAATTTCAAATTTTAATGGCATGAATTGGCTAAAGCAATTTTTCAATCTTTTTAATCATTCCAACGCAGAACTAGCAGATCCTATGAAATTTTTAATTGTTGGCTTAGGCAATATGGGAGCCGAATACGATCATACTCGACACAATATTGGTTTTGAAGTTTTAGATCAATTGGCTGCCGATGCAGGTGTAAGTTTTAAAAATGATACGCTCGGTGATTTAGCCGAATTCAAGCATAAAGGTCGAACAATCGTTTTGCTTAAGCCTTCTACATTTATGAATCGTAGTGGGAAAGCGCTTCGGTATTGGCTACAGAAGAAAAAAATTCAAGATGATAATTTTCTCATCGTTGTGGATGATCTTAACTTGCCTTTTGGTAGTCTACGCTTGCGCGCCAAAGGTAGTGACGGTGGTCATAATGGCTTAAAAGATATCAATGAAGTCTTAGGGCACAACAAGTATCCACGGATTCGCTTCGGCATTGGCGATAGCTTCTCGAAAGGCAGGCAAATCGATTTTGTATTAGGAAAGTGGTCTGCGGAAGAAAAAGAGAAATTACCCCCACTTTTAAAAGAAGCCGGTGAAATGATCAAAAGCTTTGCGACCATTGGTGTCAGCTTTACGATGAATCAGTTCAATAAAAGAAAGTAAGTACCAATACAAGGAAATTCAAGAAATTACTGTTCAATCAACGCTTTGATAATTGTACTAAGCTGCGATTGGGTTTCCCGACCTTTTGACAGCCCCGTGAATTTCAAGGCAGCGGTATAATCTTCCGCGAGATTTAAATCTTTTTGCTTTCGGTAATGGAAGCACTTTTTCTCACAAAAATAATTAGCTAAGTATTCTTGTTCCGTTTGACCCGGCGTTGGTATAAGCAAAGCTTTTTGCTGGAGTTTTGCCAAATCCATGATGGTACTATATCCCGAGCGGCAAAGAATCAACTTCGCGCTCAGCATCAAATCATTCAAGGCTTCGCTCGTCAAATAAGGATAGATTTGGATACTATTTTTAAAATATGGCGTTTTTGCAAGTTGAGCTTTACCTTGCACAATACAAGCACTAAGCTTTAACGCAGGAAGTTGCTGAAGGACAAGCTTTTCCAGATAAGTTCTTTGTGGTTCGGGACCAGAAAGTACGACGACCAAATCGTAGGAAAGGGTTCTTTGATACTTGGTCATTCGAGATAGCGGACCGAGGTAGCGGAGCGTTTTGAGCGTTGTTCCGTGCGATAATTCTCCAGCCAAACTCATCGCTTCTTTTTCAAAGTCGGGCACCCAGCATTCATCAAAGCGTTTAATCCAGAAATGATTTCCCCAGGCGATTACTTTTTCGAGCAGTTGATTAGGTGCCTTAATATTGAGTTGATGCGTTAGAAAAATATTCTGGGTAGCGGCGTGATAACAACCAAAGCGGTTATCCGAAATGATGACATCAATACTTTCCGATTCAACTATTTTTTGGATGGCACGATGTTCTTGCCAAATGGTTCGTAAGATATGAGGCATTTGCAAAGCCATATTAAATACCATATTTTCCCAGCGGTATTTAATTCGATAAGAAGGCAATTCAAAAAAACGTAAGGTTGGAAATTCGGCTTTTAGTAACTGCAAAGCGCCACCGTCCGTCGCAATATATACCATTTGTTTTTCTGCGAGTAACGCACGAATAATGGGAATACAGCGGGTAGCGTGACCGAGTCCCCAGTCTAAAGGTGTAAGGAGAAAGCGTTTGGAAGGACTCAAGACTGGCATTTATTTTTTACCCGGTGCATTTAAGATGTTTATCACAAAAATCTAAAATAAACTTATCTTCACGATAAATTATACGTTCTAGCTTGACTACGAGCGTCAACTAATTGCCACAGCAAGGCATCTCCATAAAGTTAAAAGAAATGAAAAAACGACGTAACACCTTCACGATGTTTATTTTTTTACTACTTAGTTGTAGTCTGACGAGTTGTAGAGCTGGAGATTGCGCCTGTCCAAAATTCTCTTTATCTGAGTTGGTAACAAGCCTAATCTCCAGCTTTCCTTGGTAATTGATAATTGATCTTTAGATTGCTACTGTTTAGTTCAATCTAATTTCATCTTGTTTATCATCGTAGAATCGATATTCGGTGAGTGCAACATTTGCATCGCCCATTACTTTAATCCATTTCCAGTATTTGAGGTACCACTGCTTTTGTTTACTTTTCCAACCTTTCGTCAAGTAAGCTTCGATGTAAGGATGTACTAATAAGCTCAATTTTGCGTGCGGCCGAGACTGGACGATAAATTCTAAATCTCGTTCAATATCATCCGTTAATAAAATTGAAGCATTAATTTTCCCCGTCCCGTTACACGATGGGCAAACTTCGGCAGTATTAATATTAACTTCTGGTCTTACTCTTTGTCGGGTAATTTGCATCAACCCAAACTTACTCAATGGTAAAATGGTATGTTGTGCGCGATCCTTTTTCATGAAATCTTTCATTGACTTCACTAAGAGTCGGCGATGATCGGCAACCCGCATATCGATAAAATCGACAATAATAATACCTCCGATATCTCTCAAACGCAACTGTCGAGCAATTTCTGCGGCAGATTCCATATTGACATCCAGCACGGCTTTGGCTTGATCTCCTTTAACTACTTTATGACCGCTATTAACATCAACGACGTGCATTGCTTCCGTGTGTTCGATCACCAGATAAGCACCACTAGGCATCGTTGCGGTTTTACCAAAAGACGATTTTATTTGTCTAGAGATCCCATAATTTTCAAAGATAGATTTGCTTGACCGGTGCAGTTTTACGATTTTCACCTGCTCGGGAGAAATCCCTGCCATGAAAGTCTTGATGTTGAGAAAAAGCTCTTTATCATTAACTACAATTCGATTGAAAGAATCATTCAAGATATCTCGAAGAATACTAGACGCTTTGTCTAGTTCACTCAGTAACTTTATGGGAGCGTTTGCTTTATGCAATTGCTTAAAAATACTTTCCCACTTTTCCATCATGATGATGAGCTCTTCGTGTAAGTCTGCAACTTTCTTTCCTTCTGCGGCAGTTCTAACGATTAGACCAAAATTTTTGGGTCGGATACTTTCCACTAGTACTTTCAAACGTTGTCTTTCTTCGGCGTTCGCTATTTTCTTCGAAACGGCAACGACATTTGAAAATGGTGTGAGTACAAGGTATCTTCCTGGGATCGTCATTTCACAACTCAGACGTGGACCTTTGGTGGAGATTGGTTCTTTCAACACTTGCACGAGAATCGGCGCCTTTTTATTTAAGACTTGATCGATTTTACCCGTTTTGATAATTTCTGGTTCTAGCTCGAAATTATCCAAGTTATGCGTGTTGATTTTCCCAGACATTGCGCCTTCGGTGTACTTGAGTAGAGATCTTAATTTTGGCCCGAGGTCGGTATAGTGTAGAAAAGCATCTTTTTTGTGACCAATATCGACGAAGGCGGCGTTAAGACCGGGCATCAATTTGCGGATTTTCCCGACAAAGATGTCACCTACCGTAAAATTAGTATTCGTTTGTTGGTAGTGTAATTCTACCAATTTAGAATTTTCAAGTAATGCTATTTCAACTTCCGAAGGGGTTGAATTGATGATTAATTCTTTCGTATCTGTATTTCCTCCTTTTTTAGGTGTGGATGGGACACTCGACGCTTGCTGCATAAGTAAACAGATTATACATTGACAAGTTTTAGAAAACTTGCAGGTTAGAATATGTGCGAGTACGTAAAAAGAGGAACTATTGCTAGAGTTAGTAGCAACCCGATAAGAGGTCTATAGTTGTAAAAGTAAAGTAGTATTAAATATCAAATAAGATCAGCATATAAAATCAATGCGCGAATCACTAATTTAATTATATGCTGATCTTTTTATATAAGTACAAAACGAGTGCCAATAGCGATGTTGCAATAAATGCGACGACTAAGCGACTCGGGAAAAATAATCTTATTAATTATTTATTTTTCTTTTTATGTCTATTCTTGCGTAGTCTTTTCTTACGCTTATGCGTTGAAATCTTATGACGTTTACGCTTTTTTCCACAAGGCATATTAATATTGTTTTAAATTTAAAAATTTTATTTATAAAGTCCTTAACAAATAAGGTTTTATTTTTGTTGAAGCAACTGGCATTTATCATTTAATGCTGCTGCTTTTGCTGTATTTCCGAGTCCTTGGTAAGCTTGTGCGAGCAAACAAGTTGCTTTTTGATTATTTGCATCTAGGCTTAGTACCACTTCCAAACGTTTGGCTGCTTTTTCATATTGCCCCGTTTGTAAGCCTAAGCGAGCAAGTGTATTGAGCACCGAAATATTCTTAGGATCTTTTTTATTCAATTCTAACAACATCTGAATCCCTTTCATAGGATTATCTTTCAGTGGGTATTCCGTGTAACACAAAGCAAGATTAACTTGATGTGTGGTATTTGTAGGATTAATTGAAATTGCGTTTTCGAAAGCACGAATTGCTCGATTAGCACAAAATTTCCGAATTTTTTCAACTTTTGTACGCTGCACAGCGATGGAATAAGTAGTTCCGGCAATGGACCATGCTTGTTCCGTATTTTCAATCGTCGCAATTTCCTCCGCATAGTGTCCTGCTACCGCCGCGTTGCCAAATTGATACCATTTCTGGGATAATAATTTGAACTGTTCGACTTTATCAGCGTCTGATTTCACGGTCTTGAGTCCTCCTTCTAGGGCCAGTATCTCCGATCTTTCTGCGACGCTTAAGCTATCTTTAGCGTTGCGCACCAGACTCTTTACGTCTGTACTTTCTAAGGTAAGCGATCTTGCTTTTTCTACGATCTTTTGTTCTTTCGGTTTGGTATTACAACCAAAATAAAGTCCTAAGAACAAGCATAAAGCAGCACCAACTACAAAAAGTTGTTGTCTAGACATTGCGCTTAATCTAAGTTATTTATTTCTTCCTCGGGCATGGATGTTACCTGAGTTTTAACTTGATCTACAAAAATTTTAGCCGGTTTGAAAGCCGGGATAAAATGCTCAGGAATCTCTATCGCTTCATTTTTCTTTATATGTCGACCAATTTTTTTGGCTCTCTTTTTCACTACAAAGCTACCAAATCCTCTAATATATACGTTTTCACCATCAGACAAAGAGCTCTTGACCTCTTTAAAGAATGTTTCCAATGCGACTAACACGTCTACCTTTGGAACACCCGTTTTCTCTGAAATTGCTGCAACTAAATCAGCTTTTCTCATTGCTATTCTTTGGTTTATAATAAGTTATGAATATCTTTAGACTCGTCAAAAGTGACGCAAATCTCGGGATTTTATTCTTTAAATGAAAATAAAATCCACTTTATTTCTAGCATTTCTTTATAAAACGCCTATTTATAAAGCCTTAAGCCCTCAACTAATTATTTTTTTAAATAAATTAACGTGAATTTGGGCTTCAGCAAGGCTTTTCAACGAAGCAGAAGCTCAAAAGTTCCTCGAACCATTCAACTAAAATGATCAGTCTATCAACTTAAGTTTAATTTGAACCACAAATATCCTTTAAAAAGGCTAGAGATGCAAGATTTTATCACTTTACCGTCGAATTATATTAATTGCTTCGCCAGCGAGCACCATATTGAATCCCCGCAGTCGTAAATAATCCTTCAAAAGCCAATCTTACTACAATCTTATTATTAGTGCATTAAAAGCCATTATTTTAGACGTTGTATTGCTCTACCGGAGAAGTGCTAACACGCCCAACAAATCTACACTAGCTTTATTTAATTTAATTATCTTTGCAAAAAATACAATATATGTTATTATCAATGACTGGGTACGGAAGAGGAATAAAGACTTTTCGAGAAAAAACGATTACGATTGAGATCAGGTCTTTGAATAGTAAGTTCACCGATCTACGGTTAAAACTCCCCCAAAATTACAAGGATAAAGAACACTTCTTAAGAAAAGTAATCACGCAAGAAACTCACCGTGGGAAGATTGATCTTAGCATTAGTGTAACTTCACTCGCTGGAGCGGATGATTATGGTCTCAACAAATCCTTATTCAAAAAATATTATCATGAATTGAAAGCCTTGTCCACCGAGTTGGAAATGCCACCGGGAGACTTGATGCAAGCGGTACTAAAGTTGCCAAACGTTATCACTTCCGAGGAAGGCTCGATCGACGATGAGGAATGGGCAGCGGTACAAGAGACTTTGAAAGAAGCGATTAGTAATTTTACGGCTTTTCGCCGAACGGAAGGAGAAGTGATGAAGGCAGATTGTCTGTCTCACTGTGCACATATTTTAGCGGCCCTAAAAAAGATTGAACCTTTTGAGACGGAGCGTGTTGAAAAACTACGCAAACGCATTACACAAAATATGGACGAATACGTTGGTAAAGACAATATCGACGCGAATAGATTTGAGCAAGAGATTCTATACTATTTGGAAAAGATCGACGTCACCGAAGAGAAGGTTAGATTGGAGCAACATTGCAAATATTTTGCAGAAGTACTCGAAACGAAAAGTTCTTCCAAAGGCAAGAAGTTAAGCTTTATTAGTCAGGAAATGGGTCGAGAGATTAATACATTAGGCTCTAAAGCCAATTCTTCCGACATCCAACGCTTGGTTGTACAGATGAAAGATGAGCTCGAAAAAATCAAAGAACAAGTTCTTAATGCCGTTTAGCTTTTAGCATTCATTAAGCATTGATTACTCGCAGAATACCGTTTTATACCACTATCACTATACTTTTTGGTGAAATATTAGTTTGAATGAATAAATTGATTCTCTTTACAGCGCCTTCTGGAGCAGGAAAAACAACGATTGTCCAACATTTATTAAAGCAATTTGATAAATTATCATTTTCTGTCTCTGCCACTAATCGAAAACGACGGGAACACGAAGTCCACGGAAAAGATTACTACTTCCTTAGTACTGGTGAGTTCCAACGAAGAGTTGCCAGAGGAGATTTTTTAGAATGGGAAGAAGTTTATGAAAAACAATATTACGGTACGCTAAAACGAGAAATTAAGCGTGTTTGGAAGGAAAACAAGCACGTCATTTTTGATATTGACGTCAAAGGAGCTTGCAGTATCAAAGCCGCTTATCCAGATACTTTAGCCGTTTTTGTAAAGCCTCCCTCTCCCGAAGTTCTCTTCGAACGACTCCGAAATCGTAGAACGGAAACCGAAGAAAGTTTACAAAAAAGAATAAAACGGGCTAAATTAGAGTTAGAATATGAAAATAAATTTGATCTTGTTTTAGTTAATGATATCTTAGAGGATACCTTTGAGAAGGCGGAAAAGATCATACAAAACTTTATTTCAAGTTAGTACTGGCTCAAGAATGATCCTGTAGTTAGAAAACTATCGCTTATATGGAAACGCTTACGACAAATGGCATTACAATCACCGTAGAAGGTTTTTATCAATCTGGTTATTCTAAACCGAAAGACAGTAAATTTATTTTTGCCTACCGGATTAATATTGAAAACAATAGTGATGACACCGTTCAATTATTACGCCGACACTGGTTTATCTTTGACTCTAGTGGCGTCAAAAAAGAAGTTGAAGGAGAAGGTGTCATTGGTAAACAACCCGTTTTAGCGCCGGGACAATCGCATAATTACATTTCTTGGGTTCCCCTCATTTCTGAAATTGGTAAGATGCACGGTAACTTTCTGATGCAGCGCCAATCTGACCAGACACAATTTAGAGTTACCGTACCCCTTTTTACCTTAATCGTGCCACATAAGCTAAACTAAACCTCCCACGCTTTTAATCCTCAATCACTGCCATACATTTTAACTCGATTGCAATCGGCGTCGGCAAAGAATCAATGCCAACCGTCGTGCGACAAGGCAAATTATCTTTAAAATATTCCGCATAAATTCGATTGTAGCAATCAAAGTCTCTTTTCATATCGGTAAGGAATACTGTAACATCTACTAAAGCGTTCCAATCTGCCCCACTCGCTTCCAATACAAGTTTTACATTTTTAAATACAGCATGGCACTGCGCTTCAAAGTCAAATTTTGTAAAATTCCCCGATTTACTTTGTTCCAAACCCGGTACGCCATTCGTCTCCGGATCTCTCGGTCCAATTCCAGAAAGGAACAATAAATTTCCAACTCTCCGCGCATGTGGATAAAGACCTACCGGCTTGGGCGCTTTATCTGCATCAATCTTTGTTACTTTAGCCATAATTTTTTTTATGCAAATGTAATTTTTTTTCGAGTTCCAACCTACGAACTTACCCAAAGGATTTTCCAACACTCGCCCTTACTCGCTGCGAACGATCACTCCGCGCATCCTGCTCCGGAATTGTGGCTCGAACACCACGTACATCCAATTGAATCGTCCGACAATTTTTCCATACTTGCTCCCGTACGACGTAAGCCAAGTCAAAATCTCCCGCTTCGACTATTTCTAGGGCAGCAGCTTGTCCAAAACCAATCCCTCCCATCGAATGATTGGTATCCTGTACTACCCCGAGTTGTAAATGTTTTTCTTTTACCACGCGCGTATGCCCGTTATTTGCTAGTTTTTTACTCCAAAAAATGGGTCGACGATTCCCCGGACCAAAAGGAGCAAATTTTTGCAACAGCCGATTAAATTCAAAGTTGATCGCTGAGAATTGCAATTCACTCGTAATTTGTAAACGAGCTTGTAATTGCTGCGCAGAAAGTTGCGCCGCTACGATGGCTTCGAACCGAGCTTTAAAGGCAGTAAGTTTATCCGCCGTTAAAGCCAAACCCGCAGCGTAAGCATGTCCTCCGTATTTAAGCAGTAAATCCTGACAAGCCGCTAAAGCTTTTACGATATTAAAGCCTTCAATTGAACGGGCTGAACCGACGAGCACGCCGTTTGATTCCGTCAAAATGATCGTGGGTCGATGAAAAGTATCCACTAAGCGGGCTGCTGTAATCCCAATAATTCCGGGATGCCAATCTGCTTGGAAAAGCACAATACTTTTGCGCGTAGCGACGTTCGCTTCTTTCTCCCATAAGTCTTGAGCAGCACGATGCATCGCTTTGTCTAAATGCTTGCGTTGTTGATTACAGCTAACTAAAGTTTTCAGTGGTGCTTTTGCAAGTTTTTCCGTTTTTGCCAGTAATAGTTCAACTGCCGTGGTCGCGTCCCCTATTCTTCCCACTGCATTCAGTAATGGCCCAATCCCAAAAACCAAATCGCTAATGGTTAGTTGCTTCCGGAATAACTTTGCCTGCCGCAATAAAGCCAGTAAACCTGGGCGGGCAGTATTTTTTAAATATTGTAGCCCAAAATACGCTAAGATTCGATTTTCTCCGGTGAGCGGGACGAGGTCGCAAGCCGTGCTGATCACCACGTAATCCAAGTAAGCAAAGGCCTCCGTTGCAGCTCGCCGCTCCGTCTGCAAAATAGCCTGCAATAATTTAAAACAAATACCCGCACCACTGAGATTTTGTGTGGGATAAGTCGCGTCTTTTTGTTTCGGGTTTAGCATCGCATAGGCGGCGGGTAATGTTTCATTGGGCAAATGATGATCGCACACCATCACGTCGATGCCGTAGCGATTAGCCAAAGCAATGGGGGCGTTTGCTTTCGTTCCACAATCCATTGTCAAGATAAGTTTGACCTCATGCGCCCGAGCATATTCGATTCCCCTGATTGAAACGCCGTAGCCTTCGGTGTCGCGATCAGGAATATAATTGATGAGTTGCGCCGCACGCGTTTCTAAAAAATGATGCATCATCGCTACGGAGATCACACCATCTACATCATAATCTCCGTACAACATAATTTTTTCCTCGGCGGCAAAAGCTTGCTGTAAACGATGCACTACTTTATCCATGTTTTTCATCAAAAAAGGATCGTGAAGTTTTGCCAAACTTGGGTGGAAAAATTGTTGTAGCGCGGCGGGTGTTTTAATGCCTCTCGCTAATAACATCTTGCAAAAGACCGTCGGAAGTTCAAATTGTTTTTGCATGGTGTTAATCGCTTCGGGCTTGATGCTTAATTCGTTCCATTGTTTTGTCATCTTGGTCAAGCTTTGTATTTTGGCTGTGCGCAGGGCGATCATAAACGCGTCCAAAAAGTTAGGTGAAATGAAAAATTTTAAAATAGAGCCGTACTCCCTTATTCTTGCGGTAGAAAAACGGGTGCTCTCTTTATAGATCCTCAATTGAGCATTTTTCCATAAACCTAAGCTCCCTTTTTTACTATTAGTAACAAAAATACTTGTGCCGACCTTGAGAGAGAGCGGCGTTTACAAACAATTTTAGAGCGCAAAAGAGACCGAAATATTAGCTGCGAGTCAGCAATTTAAACTGGTATTTTAAAATAAAAAGCTTTTTTCTCCGTTGAAAAATAGGAATACCTTCCCACCCTACATTACCAAATATAAATTTTACTAAAAAGTGAATGCTCTTTCCTAGTCTAGGCAAAGGATTCTCCTGCTTTTGCATAAAAATTGAAGTGTAAAAGGGAATTGCTGAAGTTTACCAAGAATGTGGCATAATATTTATGATAAAAAAGTATAATATAATTAATACAAGTAGACCTTCCATGAAACAACTTCAACTTCTCTTGCTCTTCGTTTTTGGGGCACAACAAATATTTGCACAGGCGAATGCACTGGTAATGGGTAAGATTACACAAGTAGAGCTTACGAATACGATTGAGATTAGCGTCAACCAAAAGTATATTGACAACGAGATTAAAACGCTTCATTCTAATATTTTGGAAGATCAGTCTTTTGCCTTCGCCGTAGAAATGGATGCACCACAACTCATTAAAATTACGCACGCTCGCAATCCCGCGCTAATTTATTTAGAAGCTGGTGACTCTTTGTTGATTTCGGCGGCAGCCAACTCCTTTCAATACTCGATGAAGTTTGATGGTCCTGCGGGGCACAACAATACTTTTTTACACCAATACTTTAAGGATTTTCCACGGGAATTGAATCAGTTTAAAACTTTACAATATAAAAAAGGTACTTACTGGTATAGTGTCGATAAAAAGATGGACGATTTGATGCAAAGTTTTTTGCCTAAAAGTTTTTCCAAAAAATTATTACTCCGCAAGGAAAAAGCCTTGGCTGCCTTAGATTTTTACAATCGCAATCATCCCGGTAAGCTGAGTGAAAACTTTAAAGCTTATATGACCACCGAAATTTACTACGAATGGGCTTATCATATGCTACTTTACGGAACTGTATTCAAAGGTAAACATCAAATCAAAGCGCCATTTTTTAAGTTTTTAGAAAGTGTGCCCCTTCAAGCGGATCAACTAGGAAGTTATTATTACCGAGAGTTTTTAATGGCTTATTTTAATTATTTACATCTTGAAAGTGAAGAGACCACCAACCCTTACGTCGCGCAATATAAATTGGCCACTGATATATTGATTGACCAACCACTTGCTTTTGTACAATCTGAACTCATTGCCCGAGCATTTAAAAAGAAAATGATTAATCCGATGCTGCCGCATTATGATAATTACCTCAAGACTTCTGTTTTTGCCGATTATGATCAAAAGATTACGCAAATTTTTCAAAAAGCGATGAAGCAACATACGGGAAGTCCGGCGCCTTCGTTTCAAGTAAAAGATATCGAAGGAAATCCAGTGGACTTAGCACAATACAAAGGAAAAATTGTTTACCTAAATTTTTGGGCCAGTTGGTGCCGACCTTGTATTCAAAAGATGAATACCATGAAAGTTTTTCGGGACGAATTGGAAGCAGAAGGTATTGTTACGATTTACGTTTCTCTCGATCAGAATGAAAAAAAATGGCGCGACGCTATTCAGATACATGACTTCCAAGGCATCCAAGTATTGGCTAGTCAACAAGAAAATACCGTAGATTTGCCTGCTGCCTACGACATAAAAGCCCTACCACAATATTTTATTATTGGTAAAAATGGTAGTTTTGCAGCTAAACCTAGAAGTAACGTTCCGCTCGAAATCAAAACCGCGTTGCTCGGGATGTCTCGCTAATTGATATTAACATGATGAAGTTTAAACTTACTGTCCTCTTTCTTTTTTGTATCTGCTACGCCTACGCACAGCCCGATACGGAAGTACATACACAGGTCGAACAGATGCCTTACTTCAAGGGCTGCGAAGCTTATGATAATGGCGATGAACAGAAAAGGAATTGCTCGAATCAGGCACTCATTGCTTACCTTGCCAATCATCTGATTTATCCCGCGGGTGCCAAGGCGAAAGGCTTGGAAGGCACCGTCTACGTTAGTTTTGTCATCGATGAAAATGGTATGTTAACCCAACCTTACTTGATTCGCGATATTGGTGGTGAGTGCGGACAAGCCGCATTGAATGTCATTCAATCTATGCCACGTTGGGAGCCGGGAATGCACAATGGACAAGCAGTCAAAGTGAAACTAAACTTACCCATTCAGTTTTCTCTGAAATCACAAGAGCCTGATGTCTCGGATAATTATACGTTATTTTGGGGTGGCATTAAGGGAGAAAAAGTGAGTAAAACGTTTCTCAAACAAATTGTAGATACACCGCTTTCCATTCGGGATCAATTCGGGAACCAGATGATCATTAATGAGCTTAGTTTCGCCTATCAATGGAAACGAAAATTTAGATCGGCTAAGAGTCGTGGCGATATCAATAAAGGCTTGAAGAAAATTATAAAAAAACTAAGAGTAGGAAGTCTATTTTCAATTACTGCAACGGTGCAAGCAGGAGGCGACTTCATTGAAGTGAATCGAATTTTTGAAGTTACGGAGTAGTTTTCGCGACGGATAATTTTAAAATAAAGTTCCTTGCGTCGCAAAGCTTCTTGGATTTTCCAATTGTAACAAGGCTCTCTTGACGGCTAACCCGTAGAAATAACCTTGCAATTTTCCATTTTTAGCAATTACGCGATGACAAGGTACAATGAACGCAATTGGGTTGTTTCGATTTGCTAAACCGACTGCTCGTACCGCTTTGGGATGCTTAATCTTTTCCGCGATTACCGTATAGCTTGTGGTATGTCCGTAAGGAATTTCCAACAAAGCACTCCATACCGATTGATTAAAAGGCGTAGCCGAACCCCAATCCAATTTCAAGTCAAACGATCGCCGTTCTCCCGCAAAATATTCTTTTAATTGTGTAGCGCAATCTATTAAGACGGATGGCAAATCTGCCGTTGGCTTTTTCTTTTCTTTGGTCAACTTAACCGACTGAATACCTAAGTTAGTACCTTTAATTTCAATCCAGCCTAAAGGAGATTCATAATAATTATGAGCGAGCATAGCACATTAATTTGGTTTTAGTACTTGAAATAATTTCTACTATGAATTAGAGCGCGTCAACATTGCTTTGATTTGCTCCACAAAATCACGTTGATTCGATAAGCGTGGAACTTTATGCTGCCCCCCTAACTTCCCTCTTTGTTTCATCCAACTATAAAAAGTACCTGTTGGCACCGCTTGTAAAGTCAATCGTTCTAAGGCTAAATTTTTGAAGCGCTTCGCTTCGTAATCAGAGTTGAGGCTTTGCAAGCTTTTATCCAATAAATCGCCAAAAGCTTGCACATCATCTGGCGTTTTTTCGAACTCTATCAACCATTCGTGTCCTCCTTTCTGTGCATCTCCGATGAAGATAGGCGCAACGGTGTATTCTTTCACAATCGTATTCGTAGCGCGACAAGCCTTTTCTAGCGCTTTGTCAGTATTAGCTACCATAACTTCTTCGCCGAAGGCATTGATAAACTGCTTCGTTCTACCGGTAATTTTGATGCGGTACGGACTGATAGAAGTAAAACTCACTGTGTCGCCAATTTTATAGCGAAACAATCCCGAGTTTGTCGTCACCAAGATAGCGTAGCTCTTTCCAAGTTCGACCTCATCTAGTTGGATCGCGGCGGGAAATTCTTTATCCCACTCTTCCATTGGCAAAAATTCATAAAAAGCACCATTATCCAAAAGTAGCAACATATCATTGACTGCGAAATCAGATTGAATCCCAAAGTACCCTTCCGAAGCATTATAAGTTTCTTGGTAAGCAAAAGTATCCGACGGAATTAATTGTCGAAATCGCTCACGATAAGGAATAAAGCTCACGGCACCGTGGACATAAATTTGAAAATGCTCCCAAACTTCCATAATATTCTTTTTACCAGAAATCGCTAGAATTCGTTCTAGTAAAACAATGATCCAAGTTGGTGTACCTGCCACCATGCGAATATCTTCGTTGACGGCAATTTGGGCAATTTTTTCTAGTTTTTCTTCAAAATTAGGCATCAGAGCAATATCCATATTCGGGCAATGTGTCGCTTTGGCAATGCGTGGCATATTCCGAAGGATAATCGCGGAAACATCCCCCGCCGTAGTTTCTGGAAACGCTGCAAAAGGTGCTGAACTTCCGCCGATCACCAAGGTTTTTCCCCCGAATACAGTCGAGTTGGGCAAATTATGATACATCAAAGAAAGCAAATGCCAGCCGCCACGGACGTGTCCTCGTTTATGATTTTCTTTAGGAACTGGAATATACTTACTCTTGTCACTCGTCGTACCCGAAGACTTTGCAAAGTTTTTTACTTGCCCTGGCCACAAAACATCTTTTTCCCCCATCATCATTCGATGAATATCTCCTTTGACCGATTCATAATCCTGTACCGGTACACGTTCTGCCCATTGGCGACCATTTTTAATGGACGCAAAATCGTAACGCTTTCCCCATTCCGTATTTTTGGTTAACCGTAGGATCCGCATCAACTCTCGCTGTTGTGCTTCGTGCGGATTCGCCATAAAAAACGCTATCTGTTTATAGTGTCTTTTCAACATCGCTCCCCAAAGTAGGTTTACTATTTTATTCATAGCAGCGCTTTAATTTTTTTCACCTAAACTTATCTCAAAATTTTGGGATAAGCAGTTATTTCAAAATAACAATTTCGTTTAGGATTTAAAGTTAAGAATACTTTCCAAAAAGGCGGTAATGACTTTTCTACCTTTTATCAAAGCCTCGATGGGCATTCTTTCGTTCGGCGCGTGGATACAGTCTAAGACCTCTTTCGTCATCTCTACGGGCACCGTAGATAAGGTTAGCACGCCTTTGCTTCTAAAAGCATTACAGTCGCTCGCATTCGGCGCTAGCATTGGAAAAACGTGCGCATCGGGATATACTTTTTTGATGGCGACCGACAATTCTTCAAAGAAAGGATGATTATGGTCGGTTGGTGCTGCGCTGGGCGTTTGTTTGACTACTTTGATTTGAATCTCGTCGTTTTTGATAATAGATTTGACGTAAGTGATAAAATCCTCCCGTATAGTTTCGGGTAATAATCTACAATCCAACTTAGTAATCACTTTTTGTGGAATGGCGTTGTGTGCAGTACCTTCGCTGCGAATATTGGAAACGGTAATCGTATTAGAAAACAGCGCCGTAAAAATGGGAGTTTTCCGGATGACGGGTGCCAAGATTGGTTTGAAAAAACTAATTTTTTTCATCAAAAACCCTTTCAAGCCCCCTTCCAAATCTCCGAGTACATCAATTGTTTGCACGTTAATTTTATTGAATTGCAATTTGGGTTTCGTCGTTATGAGTCGATGCAATGCTTTGACCATTTCTTTGTTGGCATATTGCAACGGCGGCACAGAACCATGTCCGGTACCTTCTACTTCCATCGTCAGCTCTAACCACAGACAATGCTTATGTGCCACTGAAATACCAAACAGCAATTGCTCTGGCTTACTCGGCACGACTCCTCTCACGCCAACCGGACCTTCTCCTACGACCAAGACCGGATTCAGCAAATCCAAATGATTCTCTACGACTTGTTTGGCACCATGGTCGCCAAAGACTTCCTCTGCGCAAACGCTGACCATGGTAATATTATAAGGTAAATCGTGATTTTTAGCTAACGCGACGAAAGGCTTTATGCCCGTGAATTGTACAATGGCAGCACCTTTATTATCATAAGCACCTCTGCCCCAGACAAAACCTTCCGCGATTTTGCCTGAGAATGGCGGATACTTCCATTTTTCCTTATTTCCTGCTTCCACAACATCCACGTGATTCACAAAAATGATATTCGGTTTTTTGGAAGATAAAGGGTACAACGAAGAAGCAAAATTAATCATTCCTTTCTCTTCGTTAAACATCTCCACGTGTAGTCCTGCTTCTCTACAGAGATTCGCAAAAAATTGTCCCGCCTCCAACTCATCTCCCGTTACGGAAGCTTGTTGAACGTATTCGCTCAAGTAATTTGCTGCCTCCATTCCATCAAGATCATAGTTAGTGAGATCAATCGTAGGTAGCTTACTCTTAGTAATTTCATTCATCGTACGAAGATAATTTAAAAGTCTCTTTTATGGGATAAGTGTTACCATAAATTTGCCCAGTAGTTTTTATTGAATCGCAGTATCTTTTCGGCGATCTACCGTTATTTGATTCAATGACTTTAAGTACTTGAGCACCGTTTTGTAGTGTAACTTTGCTTGACGCAAAATTGGTGCAGACAATAGCAATGCTTGGGTGGAGTAATGGAAGCTAAGAAAATAACTCCATTGGTACGTAAAAAAATTCAAGGCCCCGTATTAGAAAGTGTCTACGTAGTAATTGGTTTTTATAAAAAAAGCCCTTGGAAAATTCCAAGAGCTTTTAGTGTGGTGCCTCCAGGAATCGAACCAGGGACACATGGATTTTCAGTCCATTGCTCTACCAACTGAGCTAAGGCACCAACTCCATTAAAATTAGGACGTAAGTCTTTATCTCAACAGCGGCACAAATTTATATCGTTTTTTCTTCTTGCACAAGGTAATTCGAATGATTTTTAAAATTAAATTTACATTTTAATCGAAAACTGAGGAAAAACGGGCATTTCTGTCGTAGATTTCTTCAAAATTTTAATTGATTTTTTAAAAAATAGGCTATGCCATCTCGAATTATTGCCCTTCCTTTCTTAGTGATGATCGCTATTTGTACTTTTTTAGTGATGAAAACGGACTTATTTGGCTACATGAATTACGCTTTGCCACCCTTTTTTGCGCTTGCCATCATTTATATTCTGCAACCACAGATTGATTGGTACTACTACAAACGCAATCCACCGGAGATGGACGAACAGATTAAGCGCTTGCTCATCAAGTATTCGACTTTTTACGAAGGTTTGTCGTTGGAAAATAAAAAACGTTTTCGCGATCGCGTTTGTTTGTACAGTATGGCCAACGAATTTATTCCAAAAGGAATAGAAGAAATTCCAAGTGATCTCAAAGCCATCGTAGCCGCTAGTGTAGTACAATTAACTTTTGGACGAGAAGATTTTTTGCTGAATAAATTTGAGCGCGTCATTTTGTACCTACAGGCTTTTCCCTCCCCTCAGTTTCCGGAAACTTTTCACGCTTCCGAAATTTTTGAAGAAGATGGCGTCATGCTCTTCTCCGTTGAGCACTTGAATCTAGGTTTTAAAAATCCAAAGCAGTACTTCAATGTTGGTTTGCACGAATATGCAAAAGTCTTTTTGCAGAGTTACCCTTTATTGGACTATCCAGATTTAGCCGCAACACACTGGGAGGAATTAGAAAAAATAAGTGGATTTAGTAAAGCTACCATCGAAAAATTTATGGGATTAGAAACAGACGAACTGTTGGCGGTAAGCATCAACTACTTCCATAGTTTTCCTCAAGCTTTCAAAACGCAACTGCCCGCACTTTTTGCACAATACAGCAGCATTTTCAACTTAGATCCGACGCAGCGTAAAAACCCGATATTGACACCAACACCATCTTTACCCAAGTAAGTACTAAGTAGCTCAACTTACAGATTTGCTAAATAATCTAAGGCAAGATATGCGCAATCAATCGTTGTAAACTCTTCTTCCTCGGGCTGACGAATATATTGTCTAAAATCAACTAATGGCATTAAACGTACATCAATAAATTCGTCCGTATCTAAGTTTTGAGCGCTAACTTTTTTACAATTGAAGGCCAACATACAAATTTTGGCTTCCGTGGTGTACGCCCCGCGAATCGTTTTTAAATGCACTACTTCTCCGGCTTCGAAACCAGTTTCTTCCAATAATTCCCGACGAGCTGCCAATTCCATTGCTTCCCCCGGATCAATATAACCTTCCGGAAAGCTCGTTAAATTCATTTCTGGTCCGGGTCTAAACTGTCGCACCAGAATGGCTTCTTGATCCTCGGTAAAGGCCGCAATACAAACGAAGTTCGCATTTTCAAAAATATCGTAACTCGCTTTTTTATCATCGGGTAGAATAAAGTCTTTTTGCATCAAACTCCGCCAGCCTTTATATTGATAGCGCTCTCCTACTTTTTTCCAAGGTTTCATCGTCGATTTCTTCATGAAGGTGTTTAAACGTTTGCAATTAAACCCAAAAAGTGAAGCTTTTGTTTAGAAGGTATTTGAAGTGAAGCAAGTGTTTGGACATAATTAAGTAAGCGTTTACGAATCCTGTCCAAGCATTTTGCTCACAAAAAACAAGGAGCATACTTTTCAGCATACTCCTCTATTTTGTAAATAATCTATTTTTTAAAACGCCGAGCTTGTTGATACAAGGTAATCTAAGTTAGATTAGCACCGTGTACCTAATTTTTCTTAGCATCATTGTTCTTATCATCTTTCTTCAAATCCTTCAGTGCATCGTTGACTTCTTTGGTAGATTGCTCCAATTCTTTCAAAGCCTTTTCACGAGCTGCTTTTTTAGCACTTTCTGTTTTGCTAGTCTTTTTCTCCGGTGCAGGTTTTGCGGAGGAAGCTGTTTTTGAGCCAGACGGAGCTTTCGATAGTTCATCTTCGACGAAAGGTTCTTTCCCAAAAGTAAGTACTCCTTTTTGTGCATCAATGTAAATGGTATCCCCTTCAGAAAATTCTCCCGAAAGAACGAATTTCGACAATTCATTGACTACATCTCGTTGCAATACCCGTTTCATTGGTCGTGCACCAAATTGTGGATCATAACCCCGATCGGCCAATATATCCATGGCTCGTTCGCTTAATTTGACGACAATTCCTTGCTTGGCCAGCATCTTTACCGTTTTACGGAAAAGGATTTTTAAAATCTTTTTGATCTCTACTCTAGACAATGGCAAGAACATGATTTTTTCATCAATCCGATTGAGAAACTCGGGTCTAAGATTTTCTTTCAAATGTTCAAACACTTCGGTCTTCGTCGTATCGAGAATATCTTTGCGATGCTCCTCGCCCAAGGCATCCAGATCTTCAAAGTTTTCCAAAATTAGCTGTGCGCCCATGTTGGAAGTCATGATGATAATGGTATTTTTAAAATTAGCAACTCGACCTTTATTATCCGTCAAACGACCGTCGTCCAATACTTGTAATAAGATGTTGAAGGTATCCGGATGCGCTTTTTCGATTTCATCTAACAGGATGATCGAATACGGTTTTCTCCGCACGGCTTCCGTTAATTGTCCGCCTTCATCATAACCAACGTATCCCGGAGGCGCACCTACTAAACGAGAGACGGAATGTCGTTCTTGGTATTCACTCATATCAATCCGGGTAATGGCTTTTTCGTCGTTGAATAAAACTTCTGCTAGCGACTTTGCCAATTCGGTTTTACCGACTCCCGTTGGCCCTAGAAAGATAAACGAACCGATGGGTTTATTCTCATCTTGCAGTCCGGCTCGACTTCTCCGTACGGCGTCAGAAACAGCGATGACCGCTTCTTCTTGCCCGATCAAGCGTTGCCCGATTTCGTCTTCTAAGCGCAAGAGTTTATCTTTTTCACTTTGTAGCATCTTGGTAACGGGAATACCTGTCCACCGTGCCACGACATCCGCGATATCATCCGCGGTGACTTCCTCGTTGGTAAAACGACTATCATCGGGCAGCTTATCTAATTTTTCCAGTGCTACCTTCAGCATCGCTTCTTTCTCCTTGATCTCTCCGTAGCGGATTTTAGCAACTTTCTCAAAATTGCTATTTCTTTCTGCCTTATCTGCTTCCTGTTCTAACTCCTCGATCGTCTTTTTGATTTCTTGAATTCGATCGACGATATCTTTCTCATCTTTCCAAGAGGCTCGTAAGCCATCTCGCTTTTCTTTTGCGTTGGCGATTTGTTCGTTGATCAGGCCCATTTTCTTCGTATCCTTCTCCCGCTTAATCGCTTCTCTTTCAATTTCGAGTTGACGAACCCGTCGATCCCATTCGTCAATTTCACCGGGTACCGAATCTAATTCTAGCCGCAATTTTGCTGCTGCTTCATCAATTAAATCAATCGCCTTATCTGGTAAATAACGATCCGAGATGTACCGATTAGACAATTCTGCTGCCGCAATTAATGCGCCGTCTAAGATTTCGATCTTATGGTATACTTCGTATCGTTCTTGTAATCCTCTGAGGATAGAAATCGTATCTTCCACACTAGGTTCGTCGATAATTACCGTTTGGAACCGACGCACTAAAGCCTTATCCTTTTCAAAATATTTTTGGTATTCATCGAGTGTGGTTGCGCCGATGGTTCGCAATTCTCCTCTTGCCAAAGCAGGCTTTAAGATATTAGCTGCATCCATTGCACCACCGCCGCCGCCCGCACCAATCAAGGTGTGAATCTCGTCGATAAATAGGACAATTTCTCCTTCTGAGCTAGTTACTTCTTTGATTACCCCTTTGAGGCGCTCTTCAAATTCTCCTTTATATTTCGCGCCGGCTACGAGAGAAGCAATATCTAAAACGTAGATTTTTTTGGAGCGTAAATTTTCGGGTACGTCCTGCTTCACAATTCGCCAAGCAATACCTTCGACGATCGCTGTTTTACCAACGCCCGCTTCTCCGATTAAGAGTGGATTATTTTTCTTTCTCCGCGAGAGAATATGCAATAATCGCCGAATCTCTTCATCTCTTCCCACAATCGGATCGAGTTTGCCCGACTCTGCTCGTTCGTTGAGGTTAATCGCAAATTTTTTCAGGGCGTTGTACTGATTCTCGGTGTGTTTATCCGTTACTTTCTTTCCTTTGCGCAATTCATTGATGGCGGCGGTTAAGGCTTTTTCCGTAGCACCAAGGTCTTTCAACAACTTCGCTCCTTTGTCCTTCCCTTGTAGGATTCCCAATAAAATCAATTCCAATGAAATATACTCATCGCCAAAAGTTTTGAGCATTTTCTTGGCGCGACTCAAAGATTGATTCGCTGCTTCGGTAAGGTATTGCTTTTCGGTACCTTTTACTTTAGGATAGGCCTGAATGGCTTTATCTAGTTCCCGTTCTAGCACGGGAATAATAATGTCTACTTTTTTCAATAAATGCCCCGCAACGTTTTCATCCGTCTCGAGCATTCCTTTGATCAAGTGGACTGTATCCACTGTTTGTTGATCATTTCCTCCCGCAATCTGTTGTGCTTTGAGGATAGATTCCTGTGCTTTGATCGTAAAATTATCGTAAGTCATCTATTTGTTAGTTTATACAGTTACAGAACTGATAAGTGATTTTTTATTTGTTGCATTTTAGCTTGTCTTCTGATGGAATATAATGCTTGCGCTTGATCGATAAATTCAAATAGTTGCAAGGCTTTTTCCAAGGTATGTTTTGCCTTTAGCTTTTCTTTTTCTTTTACATAAATTGAACCCTCTTCTGCCATGATTTCTGCTAATAACTCTAATTGATAGGGCTGCATTTTTTTTTCTTCTAAGAGCAATACAAAGAACTCATCTTTGTCCAAGTTTAGTAATTCTTGGCGGCTTATTTTTAACCAATGTACATAAGCATCATCAATAATATTTAGCGCTTCTTTCGTCTTTTTTCCTATCAAAAGTGCCACAAAAGCCGCAATTTCTTGAGTAAGTCGTTCTATATAATCTACTTTTATCATCTAGCTAACGGCTTTTATGTACATCTTCTTTTTTATCAAATATTTGACCAAGCCTATTTTCAGCTAAAAAAACAGTAATTTTGTCAGTTTTTCTTCCACAACAGCTGATATTTTGTCAGTAGCTTCCCTTTTTCCTGTCGTTTATTCCGTTGGCAAGCTCGTCGCTTGTTCCACTCTGGCTACGGGATAAAGCATGTGTGTTGGTTCGTAGTGAGGCGAACGTTTGTAAATAAACATCAATTGCTCGTACGCGGAATTAGCAAATTTTGGATCATCTTTTTTTCGAGCCTCCAAATCAGCTTTTAAGCTTTTATCTTTGCGTAACATTTCTGCCGCTAAATCTTCAAAAACGTACGAAGAGAAATATTCTTTTTGCATTAAAATACCATCGAAGAAATTCCACGAAAAGAAAGAATCCGGTCCTTGCGGCTCCAACATTTCCATAATGTAGCGATTACTCGCTTGATTGAGGTAAATTACATAATCTCCTTTGTAGTAGCGCCAATTTCTAGTTTCGGTAGTTACTTCTAATTCAGAATGTAAGTAGTGCCCTTCGTAAGCCTTTTCCGTCGTTTTAAAATTACCAATGCGATACATTTCAACGGAAGTGGTAACATTTTCGGTCAGGCGTGTGAGTTTCACCCCGTTCCAAGACAATCGTTCGATGACTTCTTGATAAGCTTGAGGAATAATATAGGCGACTGGTTTCGTTACTTCTAAAATAGATTTATAATTATTATAAAAAGGAATTTTCTTTTCGTAGGGAGCATTCCGATCATAATACAAGCGACTTAAACCGGAGACTTCACTTGGCTTATACTTCGCTTCGTAGCCTTTGAAGAGCATCGAATCTACTCGATCTAAATCTAAGGTCCAATTGAGCGCGAATGCTTTTTGGGTCTTAGCCGTATCGAATGCTTTTTGACGAGCGGCACCAATTAGTTTGTGATCGTCGTGCATCGTTTTGATCATTACATCCATAAAAGCGTAAGTACTTTTGACCCGATCTTCGTAAGGCTTCAACATATGCGTTTCAGGCATAAAAGAGATCGTATGGTGCAAAGCCGCATACCCCGAGGAATACCTTGCCAAATCTAAAAAGCCTGCGATGCCTTCGTCGGGCGTATTTCTAGCATAAACGTAAGGCGTCATTTCCCAATCCCGACTTTTCATCTCCTTAAATAAACGCGGCAACAGTCGATCTTTGAGATACGCAGCCATCGTCGGATCGAGTTTATTATATTGGGTAGGAATTAAAGTCATTGTGTAAGGATAATCCGCACCATTAGAAGTATGATTATCCACGAAGATATCGGCTTGCCAATAATTAAAAATCTGATTGAACGTTCTGGCATTTCTAGAATCGCACTTGATAAAATCTCGATTCAGGTCAAGATTTTTTGCATTTCCTCTAAAGCCGTAGGCTTCCGGTCCCAGCTGGTTGGTCCGAGAATGACTATTCCGATTCAAGCCACCACCAATATTGTAAAAAGGAATCACCACG
Source organism: uncultured Saprospiraceae bacterium (assembly GCA_937951685.1). GTDB lineage: Bacteria > Bacteroidota > Bacteroidia > Chitinophagales > Saprospiraceae > CALFBG01. Next base: position 38,093 of record CALFBG010000217.1, read on the forward strand.
ATCACTACATTTTCCAGATAAGCCTGTAGCGCTTCTTTTTCTAGATAATCTCTCAAAAGCAACATAGAAGCTTCTACCCCACAAGGTTCGCCGGGATGAATCGCATTATTGACCAGCAAAATTCTTTTCCCTGACGCTTTGATGGCAATCGGATCAAATACTTTATCTTTCGATAAAACAACGGTGTGAAGCGGATGGCCACTATCCGTCATGCCGTGCGAAGAAAGCTGCAATTGATCATGCTGCTGAGCGAGTGCTGTGTAAAAAGCAATTGTTTCTTCGTAACTAGCGGTAGTATTAGCGTTTTTTTCGAAAGCCAACATAGTGGTATTTTTTAGGTTTGGAGTTTGCCCAGAAGCGATAAAACTTCCTAAGCATAAGAAAAAAATTAAAAACTGGAATCGCATCATAATTAAGTACATCTATTAGCGAACGATATAGGATTAGGCAGTATTGGAAATCCCTATTACCTAGGTGGATTCCCTTGGGAGACTAAATTTAAGAAAAAGAGGATCAAATAGAAATTTAATTAGACCAAGTTATTTTAAAATAATCCTAATGGAGCCATAAAGAAAGGTCAAAAAGAAGGGAAGCCCAAATAGCTGGACTATTTGGGCTTTTATTGTTAAAGAGAATGGGTAAAATTCTAATTAAGCAATTAGATATTAAACCCAAAAGGCACAATTCAAATATCTGAAAAAAAAAACTATCATTTAAACGAAATGAGTGAATCTCGCTTTTCGAAGGATGAACTACTAGCTTAGAATTATTAAGGGATTATTATTTGTTCCTGTTTGCCACAGTAGTTGACGGTCAATCTGTTTGTAATTTTAACTTTCTGCTGGTATCCTTTCGATATTTTTATTAATTCTCTTCCCTTTTTAACATTTTCAAATATTATTCTCCTTATTTTACTAAATTGGAAACAAGTGTTGCGCCTGATTGTACAACGCTTCTTTTTACCTCAAACGCTATCTTTTGGTTGTACGAATTATTTATTGTTTACTTTTCTGGGTAGGTAGCTTAAGTCTGAGCTTAGGTCAACAACCCGCAACTTGGCACATTACGAACAATGATGGTTTGCCCAGTAATACGGTATACAAGATCGTGCAGGACTCAAAAGGATACGTTTGGATTGGAACGGCGAATGGGCTTTCTCGTTTTGATGGAAAAGAGTTTAAACAAGTAAATGAGAATCAACTATCCGATAACGAAATCCTCAGTTTAACGCTGGATCAAAAGGATATTCCCTGGACCTTAAACCTTGCGGGACAATTATCTTCTTTACAAAATGGGATACTAGTTCCCGCTCCTTTTATCAATGCTGGCTATTCCGTCAAAAACGTAAAAATTAGCAATGATCGCATTTGGGTGGTTTACAGTACGGAGCAAGTAAATAGCAAGTTCAGTAGTTTTTTGCATTCTTCTGGCGAAGCGTTTCCCAGTCCCTCTCTCCTCAAGGGGCGGCATCTTTTAAATAATTCTAGTTTGATTGAATTTGGAAAAGACAGGTTCGTCTTTTTTGTCCGATTCGACGGAAATACGCCTGATGACTTCAGCCAAATCTATCAAATCTCTTCTACGACGAATACCATCTCCGCCATTCCGACTTCCTACCAGAGCAATTACAATAACATTAAACGCATTTCTTATATTAATCTACCCGACGCTTCATCAATACCAGACGACGTTATTGGGAAAATCATTAACAATATTGATCGAGCGATCAACCGATTGGCACAAAAACATCAAATAAAAGATATGGTCATTGAAGGAGCGCACTTCTACTTATTGACCAGAGAAGGCGTTTATCAATATCGACATCAACTTAGTGAAACCGAAAAACTGCAATTGATCGCTCATTATCTTCCCGACCAAGATATTAATGTCTTTTTCAAGGATAAAGATGATAATATTTGGCTCGGCACAAACGACGATGGCATTCACATTATTTCTCCTTCCAAATTTATCAATTACGATTCTAAAAACTCGCCGCTCCCCGTCAATAGTGTATATTGTATGTATTATGATACGTTGGGGCAACGCTTACTGCTAGGACAAAATAACAGTTTTTTGAGTGTGATCAAGGATCAAAAAGTAGCGCGCTCTTTGGAGCTTAATAACATCGGTAGAATTTTCAGCATGACTAAATCTTCTAATCGGCGCTTTTGGGTTGGCGTAGACTTAGGCGTTAGTATTTTAGACGATGACCTACAGCAAGAATGGGCGCCCTTTACGGGAAGTTATAAAGACTTTCTTATTGACAGTCGCAATAATATTTGGCTTGGAGGAAGTGGTGTGATCAAATATACGACACTCCAAGACATTGATTGGTTGCTACACGATAAAGTAAGTAGCACTACGCTTAAAGCAAAGTTTAAATTAGTCGGTAGTCATCGAACATATGCACTCCTAGAAGATTTCTCCAAAACGGTTTGGGTCGGAACCACGCACGGTTTATTTAGATACGTCAACGATAGTTTGGTTTTAGTAGCCGTAGATTTCAATAACGATCGACCTAATATTACAGACCTTGCACAAGCCGTTGACTCTACGATTTGGATTTCGAGTTATACGAGTGGGGTTGTCGGTTTAAAGCATGATAAACCGACGCATCATTTTCGCGAAGCACATAAATTAGCAAGTAATACGGCTAAAACGATTTTCCCTACCAACGATGATAAACTTTGGGTTGGTACAGATAATGGCATCAACATTATTCAATTTCCGAGTTTGACTAGCAAATGGATTAACGTCAATGACGGTTTAGCCTCCAATGAAATCAACGATATTTACGTAGCGGAGAAGGAAGCGTGGGTTGCTACGAGTAATGGTCTTACCCGAATTGAATTAGAAAATTTAAACCCTAAGAATCCACCGACTCCCGTACAAATCACCAATGTTCAAATTTTTGATAAAGATACCAGTTTACATCAACGTTACCAGCTAAAGTACAACCAGAACAATCTCAAAATCGATTTTTTAGGTATTAAATTTAGAGACAAAGCGGCTTTAAGTTATCGTTACAAAATGGAAGGATTAGACCAAGATTGGATCAGCACTTCTGCCCGTTTTGCCCGTTATCCTTTACTTAATCCTGGTCGCTATATTTTTAAAGTACTGGCTATCGATGAAGACCAGCAAAGGAGTGAAGTTGCCGCAAGTATCGAATTTATCATTGCCACGCCTTGGTGGCGAAGCTATTGGTTTTATGGCTGTGTGCTTTTGTTCACCAGTGGTTTAGTCGGTGGCTTATTTTATTTACGGCTGCGATTTTTGAAGCGAGAACAACAATACAGCAATCGCTTACACCACCTTAAAATGGATGCCTTAAAAGCGCAAATGAATCCGCACTTTATTTTTAATTCTTTGATTGCTATTCAAAAGTATATTACTACTAATGAGCAAGAACAAGCCAATGCCTATTTGAGTCGCTTCGCTCGTTTGATTAGAATGATTTTTAATCAATCGGATAAACAAGCGGTTACCTTGACCGAAGAATTAGAGTTTTTGAATACTTACATTACTTTAGAGAAACTTCGATTTCGAGATAAAATTGATATTCAATTAATCGTAGCGCCTGAGCTACAAGTCGTAGCGGAAGATATATTCATTCCGCCCTTGCTCATTCAGCCCATTATAGAAAATGCTTTTAAGCACGGATTAATGCACAAAGAAAAAGAGGGCAGCCTGATCATTCACTTGGTACAAGCGCAACAATATCTTATTTGTAGCATTAAAGATAATGGTGTCGGAAGGGCACAAGTGCAACAAATTGCGGGTACAAAAATTAAAAAAGGGCGAGCATCCGGTATCAATACCACCGAAAGCAGATTAGAAATTTGGAATAAAAACCATACTGCACAGAATATAGAGATCATCGACTTGGTGGATGAGGCGGGTAATCCTGCGGGCACCGAATTTATTTTAAATATTCGCATTTATCAAGAAGACACTTAGCGCAAGTTGAGTGCTTAAATTTTTCTTGAGCAAAGCTATTCGCTGTTCATTGAGAAAAAGGGACGCAACGGTTCGCGTAACTCCATCTTGTGTAAGATCTAATATCAGTACCAATACAAATTATTTTACTTATTAACTTGCATCATCTTTTGACCAGTCTCTTCGTTACTCAAAGCCTTCCTAAGCAAAGGCTTAGGGCGGTTTTCGTGCCTCGATGCTGATCAAAATCTAACACAATTTAGTAGCAAAGTAATTTTGTCTTAGTACTTAAATACTTTGTAATAAACAACTTCAATAAC
>CALFBG010000218.1 GCA_937951685.1 uncultured Saprospiraceae bacterium
CACCAGTCCCGAAGGGACAACACCCCTCATCGATGGAAGCATTCCATCCCCAAAAAAACCTACACAAACTAAACCCTGAAAGGGTGAAATAACATTCCTAGCAAACTCGCCAAATAGAAATGCTCGTCCCTTATATCCTGAACACCAACAAAAACACCATCACAAAAAAAATAAAAGGCGTATCGCACCATCACAAAAAACATATGGAGATGAGGAATAGGTTTATACTTATGAATAATTATGTCGCCCTGCTTCCAGCGTTGTGTCATCCCTTCGGGATTCTAGGGTTCGATGGTAATTATCCTCCAAAACCTCAACTTCCTAAGAAATTGTATCTTAGCAAATAAAAAATGAAATCTCCTTACCAGCGCATCAGCTGCGACCGCTACGATCAGTTTGAAATTTACGCGACTTTCAAAAAGCAACTCCGCGTACAATATCTCGACGCCGATGCGAAGCCGACCACGAATGAGTTCAAAATCAAAACGCTAGAGACTAAAGATAAAGCCGAGTATCTAATTTCCGATACCGGTTTGCGCATTCGACTCGATCAAGTTATTTCGGTAGAAGAAGTCGGTTCGTAAATCGGTTGCCTTTCGACAAAATCAAAATTACTTCCCTCCTACTCTACCATCAACTTCATGGTATGTTGCTGTCCGCCAGTTTGTAACTCTAAAAAGTACAATCCTGCGGCTAAACCTGCTACCGGAATAGTTAACTGCTGCGTTCCCGCCTGAAAATTGCGCGTGATGGAATATTGCGGCAGTTTTTGTCCCAAACTATTTCGCAAGTTCATCGTCATCGTACGCGCTTCGGATAAATTCATTGCTACTTGTGCCGTGTACTGACTTGGATTGGGAAAAATACGGAAGCTCGCTAATTCGTCAATCAGGTCGTTGGTTCCTACTAGGAAACAACTTCCATTATTCTCCAAGGTAATCGTAGCATTAATTGCAGTTTCGATTGGGTCGGATGCTTTTAGCACGATATCTTGATTTCCCAAGCTCGAAAATGGAACCGTTACTTTCTGTGGAAGTCGATACTGATAATCTGCTCCGACAGTGGCATTATTAATCGTCAAAACATAGGTCTCCCCCAAATTCGTTGCATCAACATGAAAATAAATTTCGAGATAATCATCGGAATCATCTAACTCCGTCCCATTATTATTACAAAAAGTAGAATCAAGAATCAGGTTAATAGATTCCTCAATTTCTTGCTGGTTTTCCAACCAAGAGATGCGAAAGCCCGTGCGAAAAAGTAACACTAAATCCTCATCTTGATCACCATCAAAATCGCTAACTTCGATATCGTGCACAGGAAACTTTTGACTGACCAAATCAAAGTTTTCTGGTGCCGAAAAGTTACCCGCACCATCATTGTAGTAGATCGCTAATTCATCGCCGTGCGCCACCAGATCTTGATCATAATCTTTGTCAACATCTATGAGCAAAACTTTAGAAAACGGATAGATGAAATTATCCGTATTGGTATAGTTTTCATCAATCGGGACGGGGGCTGCGAATTGTCCCATTCCATCTATATTTTCATACCATAAATTCTCATTACTCACTAGATCGACGTCGCCATCTAAATCTAGGTCTGCTGCGTCGACAGAAATGCGCGTGTGGAAATCTGTATATGTATTAGTGTTCGCTTCGATTATTTTTGCCACGGAAAAATTTTCACCCGCTTCGTTTTCATACCAAGTAATTTGCCCTGAGCGCAATCCTACAATGAGGTCTAATTCACCATCCTGATTGAGATCCGCTACTTTTAAGCGCTGTGGTTCGATCGGTGTATCAATTTCTTTTGCCGCAGAGAACGACCCCGTTCCGTCATTTGCGTACCAGTTGACTTTATTGTCTGCCTCCATTACGGCTACGATATCTATATCTCCATCCTCGTCAAAATCATCAAACCCTAAATCATATGCGACCAGTGTGTCTACTAATTCTTGAAAAACCAAAACGCCACCAACATCGTATTTATAGATTTTAATTCCGAGCCCCATTAAAAGATGTTGACTGGCAATAATAATTTCTTGTTTTCCATCTCCGTCTAAATCGGCAAGGGCATTGGTAAATGCACCACCAGGAATCGTATCAAAAAAGTTTGTCCCTTCTGCGGAAAAGCTTCCAAGCGCATTTTGGTAAGCGGAGCCCGTAAAGAAACCTCCACTATGGATAATATCTCTTTTCCCATTCCCCGTAAGGTCGATCACACTCACCGCTTCTGGCCAGCCCTGATAAGGAATACTCGGTGGTGTAAATGTCTGTACGACCAAACCACTACCTGTATTTTCTAGCCAGCTTCGATCAGTGCTTGTTTGTGTCATTAGGATATCAAGGTCGTTATCGTTGTCCATATCGCCAATGTGACAAACAACGCTTCCGGGAAGTTCTAAGAGATCTTGCTCTGGTAAAAAATTCAATGTTCCATTACCTTCCTGCTCAATCCAACGAATTTGCGGAGCGCTGAATTTAATAATTAAAAAATCTTGGTCGCCATCTCCATCAACGTCAAAAACTTTGGTTTGACTAATTATGTTTTCGGTATCAATAATCACTTGTTCGACAAAAGCCCCCGTTCCGTCACCTTTGTACCAACGCAATTCTCCATTATCATAAAACCCAACCAAAATATCCAAAAATCCATCTTGATCAATATCTTCTACGCTGACGGACCAACTATAAGGATCTGGATAACTGGCAATTTGATCGTAGAAAAAAGTACCGTTTCCATTGTTTAAGTACAAATTAACTTCGTTTGATCCTACGCCAATGATATCCAAGGCTCCATTGTTATCAACGTCCTTCACTTCCAATTCAAAGTCTGCATTCCCAATATCTACCATTTGGAAATTGCCATTCCCGTCGTTAAAATAAATATTGAAATCGTGGGAAAGAATATCCAAATTGCCGTCACCATTAAAATCGTGGGCAGCGACATCGTAATGACCAAAGCCAATGCTGGAATTTTCGATGGGAAAAGACGCTGAAAAGATCATATCATCATTTCGATACCAAACTAGGCTATTTTTACCGACGACAATATCCAGATCGCCATCGCCGTCAAAATCCCCCGCTTCGATCGAACTATTCCCAAAGGAGTCGTCAAAACCAATGACGTGAAAAATATAATTATTGGCACCGTCCGTATTTTCGTACCAACCAAAAGTCTTAGAATTAACCTCTATAATATCCATATCGCCATCACCATCCATATCGTAAGGCTTCAATTCTCGCCCGTCACCTGCACTACTGAGTACGATATCTTCTCGCGCCCACTGCGCCGTTAAAATAGTTGCGAAACAAAGAAAACATAGCATTAGGGTAATTGCTCGAATCATAACTTTTAGTTTATGTTTTAAATAATTTTTGTTTGGAAAAATTCAAAACTAACTAGAATCTATTAAATTGCCAAATGGCTATTGGCGATAAGCTGTACTGTTTTATTAAAAATGTAAGCTGCCAGTCGTAAATTATATTACACTAGATCCACCGTAACGCTTTTTTGTTCAAACTGAGCTTCTATTGTTTGATACTCTACCTTGCCAACTGCCCAGCGACCTTGCGCATCCGTTCCCAAACTCAGCTTTAACACTAATCCAAAGTGATATTTTTTAATGGGCACATCACAACCAAAATTTCCTAGAGAATAGGCAACTAGTTTCTCTTGGGTGCCAACGGAATAGCTAGAGACTTGCTGCGGTACGTGCGCGTGATGACCAATGATAGCATCCCATTGTCCTAGTAGTTTTTTGCCCAATGCAATCTGTTTAGCACTAGCAAAACCCATCATTTCGTAGCCCCAATGCGGACATAGTATCTGAAAACTGGTGGTCGGGTCGTGATATTTTTCTAGCTCTGCCATTTGAGCGATGTAGCTACAAGGCTGATTGGACCAATGGGTTGCACAGCTAAGTTGCACGGCTTGGTTGCCCAAAATAATCGACGGTTCATCCCGCCGACCAATGACTAAAAATCCTCGATCTTTCAGCAATTGATAAGAGCGATTAAATACAGACCAACCAAAATCACCGCTATGGTTATTTGCACAAGTCAAAATGGTTCGTTCGGGTGGAAACAAGTCAGCGAGCATCGACGTAATAGTTTCTTGATGCACCAAAGCACCAAAAACCCGCCGCCCCGTAGGATCCGCTATCGTTCCCTCAAAATTTCCTACTAGATAATCTACCTCCGCAAAAAAAGATTTAATTCCTGCTCCGAGCAGACCTTGTCCTCGTGGAGGCATGATATCGCCAATGAAACCAATTGTCATTTTAGGTTCAACGATATTTAAGACCGCTCCAGTCTCTAGTTCTTCTGCCAAATCACTAAAGCGCTGCGAAGGGCCAGTAAGCACATTTGCCAAATAATTCAGACAACCTCGAAAACTGTAGGGCACTGAAAAATACTTGCGATGTTTTTCAATATTCCAATCTGATTCATCGACGGGCAGGCTAGGAATGAAACTTTTCATCATTTGGTCTTGTCGTAAATGCTACTAAGGTAAACATAAATTACACACTCGTCTACGTACCATCTAATCTTGTCAGAGAAATAGTTTACAAGCTAAGCTAAATAAAAAAGCCAATTATCACCGAAGCAATAATTGACTTTCTAAATTTCAATTTTAAATGATTGGTTCTTACCCTAAAAAATCAGGAGATACCAAAGCTCGTTTTTGGAATGCTAGTACCACTTTGACACTAGTCTTCTATTGAAGTTAGCATATGCTTATTTCATCACTACAACGTTCACAACTTTGCGATTTTGTGGCGTTTGTAAAATACAGTAATAGTAACCATTTGCTACTTCGTTTAGCTGTAAAGCTACTTCGTGTGGTCCTTCAGCTAAGACTTCTCCACGTAGTAAAGTTCTCACCAATTGTCCCCGGGCGTCCCGAATCTCTAAACTGGTTTCTAGCCTTGCGGGCAATTCAAACCGAACGACCGCTTGATTTTTTAAAGGGTTAGGCACTACGGATAATTGTGTTACTCCCGCTAGCATCCGTTGTTCTGCTTCCTCTTCCGCGTGTGCGGCGTCCGTACCGGGTAAATCTGGTCGGCTACTCGTGCAACCCGCTTGGATCGTTTTGAACGTTCCACCTAAATTTACTTTAAAACCACCATTCAATTTTACGGTTGGACTTCTAAAAGTAATATTGCGTCCACTAATTACCGTTCCCGTTGAGGTAATGCTGCTGCTTGCTTGGTGCAATCCATTGGCGATCGTTCCTGAACGGGTCAAGGTAGAAGGACAATTACCACCGCCACCACCAGTACCGCCGTTGATCAGATTATAATAGCGCGGCCAATCCCAATTCGGTCCTGGATCCCAGTGTCCATTACCATTCACGGAAAGTGGATAATGACAATGTCCTTTGATTCTGACGGAAGTGGGTTGAGGATCAATTTGCCCCGCTGTATTTGAAGGACCATTATAGCAAGTCGTGGGAGCAATCCCGTAACCACTCTGCGTAATATCTTTTACCAACGCGGCAGAACTATTGTACATCGCCGTAGTGTACCACGAAGCATCGTTCGCAAAACCTTCGTGTTCCAAACCAATGGAATAACTATTCGCTCCTCCTACGTGCCAAGCTTTTCTAGATTCTCGTACGAGCTGCACGATATATCCATCGCTACTTCGCAGGCAGTAATGTGCACTTACGCTATAATTACAATTGTGGAAAAGCGTGTAAGTCGTATAAGTAAAGTAACCTTCCATATCGTGGATAACGACGTCGGTAATCGCGACACCATTCCGACTACTGTGGCAAGTAGTTGGTACCCAATCGGCACCACTATAATCTTGGCTGACCACGCCCGAATCTTCTCCGTCGGGTGCGACCGGTGCGTTTCGATCCATCGCTGGTACATCTAATCGAACTACCTTTTGCTGGAGGACGTTTAGTTGTGCTTCATCAAAATAGCTTGGTGGATCAACGTAAGGATTCGCACGGGAAAATTCAACATTTTTGAACGTGATTCCTTGTTTCACATCGCGTAAGACCACCCAAATAAAATTATCTTTTAGGAAGCGGGCAATATCGGATTCATCGGGAATACCGATAAAGTCCTCCACAATCGGAATCCACTTTTCAATATCTGTAGCACCGAGGCTTAAGTTTCGTCCTTGCAACGCTAGATACTCGGCAACACCCAAAATATTTTTCCGTGGAGAATCCAGTAATTCTGTCGCAGAATAGGAACAACCCGCAGCGACTTCGTAAAGGGTATTATTAATTAAACCTTTGCCATCTTTGACTAAGGCCATTACCCCGTGAATCTGAGGCGTGCCACTACAAGCGGCGTGCGCTTCGTCGGGACGGCGGTGTTTTAATCTCGTGGTATTGAAACTCATCGCTTCCAATAAACCTGCGGGTAAAATAGGATATTTTTCGTAGGCTTCTTGAAAATAACTTTTCAGTTGGGCTTCCGGAGAAATGCCCGATAAGTAATCAATAGTGGCATCCTTGGTATGTAGCTGTGACCAAAGCTTTTCGCAATCTATGGCTAATAAGCTCAATACCATGAATACCAATAAGAATTTATTTTTCATGATAAACTTTTTGTATTCCTTGATCGCTCGCCGACGTTGACAATGAACGTAGGGAGCATGGAGATCGTAGAATTATGAATAAAAAGACATAGATTATTTTTGCTCCAATTTTTGTATCAAGGCTTCGATTTGCTGCTGCTGTGCGTCAATTTGTTTTTGTTGTTCTTTCATCGCTTCTACTAAAATCGGTACGAGTTGCGTATAAGATAAAGCGTATAAATCTTCCGTTTCGTTGTAATCTACGACGGCAGGAATTACTTTTTGTACATCTTGCGCCAAGAATCCGTAGTTGTCAAAACGACGACGATCTTCTTTTTGTGCTTGGGTACGATCAATTTCAGCTTGGTCAGCGGCCAAAATATTTTCGTCGTTGTTGCTCGTCAAAGCGACTTCGCCTTCTACGCCAGAAGCGATGAACTGAGCGTCGTCCGTCGTTGCACTAGCCGTTGTAGCTGCGGTAGCAGTTTCCGTTGGGTCTGCTTTAAAATCGTATAATTTTCCATCCAACTGCATAATTAGCGCCAGCGCACCACTGATGTTTCGAATGTTTTCTTTGGTTCTAGCATCCGACAAAGAATATTCGTATTGACGATATAGGCTTCTGAAATAACCATAATTCCAAGTACTCGCACTCGTTCCACAATACCCTGTATTGTCTGCGCGCGGTAAGGAATAGTTGAAACGAGAAACACTACTCGGATCGCAGTAATAGCTAGAACTATTTCCATCCTTGTAGATCGCAGACCAAGTCTCTTTGTAGTACAACGAGCTTGCCCCGAGGTAAAAATTATTGCTAGAGTAAGGTCTTAAGTGCCCATTTACCCGAACTTCTTTAGAGAACCAGAACATGGGACGATCGGTAAAAAAGTGAGACCAAGAAGAGTTGGCAGGACCAGCGTCCATGTAGCCCGAAGGCGTTCGCAAGCGTATGGTATTAGAAGAGCCTTTTCCTCGGAATTCGGTAGCGCGGAGGGTACCGTTCACATCCGTTTTGTAAGCAGGAGAAGCGGTTCCAACGCCGACACGACCATTAGACTTCACCTCAATTTGAGCGGCGACATCCGTAGACATCGCTAACGTAAATAGGATTACGCAAAAAATTGTCATTAAATTTTTCATAATAATAGTGGTTGGTTTTTCGGACTAAACATAAACTACCACGCAGCAAGCTTCAGTACTAGCGGGATACTAGTCTGCTGCGGTACGACGTAACAACTTACATTCGTCCTTATAATAATAAATAGAATATATATTTGCTTATTGTAGTTTGCTCACATCAACTTAGGTAAATCTACAGGGAGGACTTACCTATTTTAGTACTTAAAAAAAATTGTACTACACTCAAAAACAAAAACTAATTCATTTTCCATTTTGGAAACCTTGATTTTTTGTTTCAACAATAAGTATTAGGCGATTTAGCGTAACCGTTGCAAGTAGTCGTAGAATAATCATCTCACTTTGTCGCTACTCATGGTAGTTAAAAATAAAGATTCCTTCTTCGGGATTACTTATCTTAAACAGGTACTTTTTAGAACGGAGAAAATAATGCTTGTTCTTTCTCTATTTTACAAGCTTTTATTATAAACTAATTTAACCATGCGTTTTGAGTTTCATAATGCACTCAAGGTTCAACGCATTTTTTTTTGTAGAAGTTATTTAGCACGACCAAGATACAATAAGTTTTGAATTATTCCCTATGTAAAGCACTTAATCAAAATTATTTTTGTGGAAATTCTTTAAGTACTTAGCAAACCATCCTGCTGATAAAGTTGTACTGCTTTTGCAACCATTGTTTTAATCTCTGCTTCTAATTCGTCGTTCAAGTATTTAATGTGGAAACAAGATTTTCCTTTTTTAAACTTTTGTAGCGCCTCCGATAACTCCGTAAATTCATCGGCGTGGGTATATGCCGGAAAAAAGTAAAAGCGCACATCTTTAGGTTTGGGTACCAAGTTCGAAAAATAGAATCCATCTACTTTCTTTTTACCTTGCATGGCTTCAATCGTACCGGATACTTCGAAGTTTGTTTCTTTATCTACCCGTACTTTCAATGGACCTTCAAAACTTAACAAAATATTTTTTAATCGATTGCGAATATCTGGAATTGCTGTAATCATGACTTTGAAATATTTTTTAAAAAAAATACTAATCTGCTTGGCTAAGATACAATTATTTTGATTGATGCGCGATCGGTGAGACAATAAATAGCTCCACCTTATCGTCCAACTAAACCCTTGCGATACCCGATACTTCCAACGAAACAAAGACCAATGCAATTCCGTACGATTCAGCGCTAGATGATGATACCTTTACCAACAGACTACTTTAAAGATTAACTTACGTCACGATGAGTAAGCCAATCGTTAAAAATAAACTTTGCGATTGCTAGAAAATGAGAAACGAATGCTTATTTTTGCCAGCAAATTCTACTCGTTTTAAAATTAAACAATCAACTATGGAAGGATACGAAAAATATATTACACAATTCACGGACTGGGCCGTTGTTTTCATTCCCCGACTCTTTTTGGCGATAATCATTCTCTTTGTTGGATTATGGATTGTCAAAAAGATGAGTGCGTTCGTCAAGCTTTCGCTGGAAAAAGCGAATATTTCTCCCGAAATTTTGACCTTTCTCAGTTCAATTATTGATATAATTCTAAAATTTATTGTACTCCTCATTGCAGCGGGTATCATTGGCTTTGAGGTTTCCTCGCTCATTGGCGTTTTTGCGGCAGCGGGCTTTGCGGTAGGTTTAGCACTACAAGGTTTCTTGGGTAACTTTGCCTCTGGTATTACCATTGTCTTTTTCAAACCTTACAAAGTGGGAGATTGGGTTGAGATTTCCGAAAAATTTGGCAAGGTAGAAAGTATTCAAATTTTCAATACGACGATCATCACACCCGGCGAAAAAACGTTAATCATTCCCAACGGAAAAGTAACCGACGATATCATTACTAACTTTTCGATGCGTGGACACATCCGACTGGAACTCACCGTAACGATGCCTTACGCCGAAAGCTTTCCGAAAATCAAGGCAATCATTCTCGAAACGATGAAAGCGGCACCTAATATTCTACAAGACCCCGCTCCACAAATAGGAATTGAACAATACGATAGTCATAACCTTAACGTTGCGATTCGACCTTTCATCAAACCGGATGATTATTGGGATGTAACTTTTGATATTTACCAACGCATCAAAGATGCTTTCCATAAACATGATATTAAAGTCGCTTACTCCGAAGGAATTGAACTTGGCGATATTGGAGATTAATTTTTCTCGATAAGCAATAAGAAGAGTTAAACTTTAAGGAAGCGTATCCCGAATTTTTCAATGGTAAAAATTCGGGATATTTTTTTTTACAGCAATACGAAATTACTTTTCCTCTTAGTAATCTATTCCCAAAATTTCAAACCAGAACATTCATATCCATTTTGTTTTGTATTTTGTCGGGTAAAGTAAAATCGTGTTTACGAAACGTCAAGCTTGAACGCAATTGAAAGTAAAAAACTTTGACCGAAATCATTTTTCCAGTTGCCATCAATTGATAGCGTAAACAACACGCTTTCATTAAAGAAGTTGTTTTAAAATTAATTTATCAGTGCCCTTTTAAAAAAGAATATGAGAAAAGTAAAAATGTACATTGCCGCTAGTTTAGATGGGAAAATTGCTACGCCCGACGGCGACATTAAATGGCTAGAAGATATTCCTAATCCCAACAAATTAGACTATGAATATGCGAATTTCCTAACGACTATTGATACGACGCTCATGGGAAATCTTTCTTACCAAAAAATTATGAGTTTCGGTATTGACTTCCCTTATCCCGATACGACAAATTTTGTTTTTACCCGACAAGAAAATCTAGCGCCTACCGAAGATGTAACTTTTCAAACGGGAGATATCGTTTCGTTTGTCAAAGATTTAAAAACTAAACCCGGAAAAGATATTTGGTTGATTGGTGGTGCACAAATTAATAGTCTTTTATTTCAAGCAAAACTCGTTGATGAAGTTTGGCTTTTTGTGATGCCAATTGTCATTGGAACGGGCATCCCACTCTTTGCAGAAATGCAAGTCGAACAAGCGATGAAATTAATGGAATCAAACGCTTATCCAACTGGCGTCGTTTTGCTAAAGTATGGATTAGAAAATTAAAACACGGAAGGAAAAAAAACTATACACTACGCTAAGCTATTTTTAGCGCCACCTCAAAAAAAACAATGCAAATACAAACTCTATTTTCAAGGCGATTTTTTTATTTTTTTTTCTTAAAACCAACTTGAAAATTCATTCGGTAAGGTTTTTAAGAAAATAAAAACAAAGTATTCTTATATATATTGAAATTTTTGTATTGATTTTTATACATTAGCAATTTATTCATAAAACTCAAATTAACTTATGAGCAAATTAGATGACGCACTAGAACTTTACGAAAAAGAAATGACTACTAAACTCGGCATGAAAAAAGTCGATACCGTTTTACTTCGGGCAGTAGCTAAAGCTTGCGGACCAGCAATCTACAAAGCGGACGCTTCTAAAGTTTCTTGTTCTGACAAGACCGAATTAGAAAGAGTCAAAAAGAACTTTTTACTGAAAAAGTTAGAGTTAAAAGACACGCCAAAATTAGACGAAGCGCTAAAAGAAGTTTGCAAGGAAATGGGTTCTAGAAATAGAAATAAATACCGTGCAATTTTTTACTACATGTTAGTTAAGAAATTCAGAAAATCTGGTATGTTTAAACCCAAAGCATAAACACGTATTCTTAAAAAAGCTTGATTAATTTTTAATCAAGCTTTTTTTTTGTTCACGCCTAGCCTACCCGCGCACCGTTTGTCACGCTTCTACTCGGTCGCAACAAAATCGTACCTTCTTTTTCACTCACTGTAGCCAACACCAATACTTCTGACTTAATTCCTGCCACGCGCTTTGCTGGAAAATTAAGCACAGCAATTACTTGCGTGGCCAACAAATCAGCTGGCGTATAATTCTCCACCAATTGCGCCGAACTTTGCTTAATCCCCAAGTCTCCAAAATCAATACTTAAGATGTATGCGGCTTGCTTTGCTTTAGGATTAAGCCTCACTTCCAAGATTGTTCCTGCGTACATACCTACTTTGAGAAAATCAGTAAATTGTATTTCTGCTAAAGGCTGTGGATGGTTCATACTGCTTATTTTTAGTTTAAAAAATCACTTAAAACCTTAAGTAAAGCTACTGAATTTTATTTGTCCTTTTAAAAAAAATTGTGGCGCTATTTTTGAAGTTACCTAACGAGTAGATCCGACAATCGACTAAGTACGCAAACAACTTGGTCTTGACTACTTTTAGAATTTTTCTAGTAATCATACGCCACCGACGACTTGCACTTCCCTCCTACAAGTTGGCTAACATAATCCTTATCTTTATGCTAAAACATTTAATCCTTTGCACATTAGGCTGTTTCCCCTTGCTACTCGCCGCCCAACCCGACGAGCACTTACATCCCGGACCTAATCTAGTTGCCAATCCAGGTTTCGAAAATTTGCGACGAGCGCTTCCCGGTTACGACTTGGATGGTTCGATTGCTTTCAGGAATTGTATCGACAAATGGATGAGTCCAACCAAGACGACACCCGACCTAAAAATGAGTGTCAATCAAGAAGGCACCGACGTCCCACATCAAGGAAATAGTATGGTTGCCATTCTCAGTCATAATCCACAATCCAAACGTTCGGATACCTATCGAGAATATATTCAAACCAAATTGAATAAGCCACTCATTGAGGGTGAAACGTACTACGTCGAGTTTTGGATTTGTCGGGCTCATAACGCTGCTTTGGTTTCTAATAATATTGGCGTTGCTTTTAGTCCAGTGCCCATTATCCACCAAGACTTCGAACCTTTACTCGCGATGAAACCCGTACTCAACAAAAAAGAACTAATTAATCCAGATAAAAAAGAATGGGTAAAAATATCCGGTAAATTCGTTGCTAGTAATCGAGAACAATTTTTGATTATTGGAAACTTTTTTATCAATCGCCAAACCAAATTTGAAAAAGCACCCGATGCTAGTTCCGATGCTTTTAATCAACCTTATTATTTGATTGATGACGTCGGTGTTTATCAACTCAACGTGCAAGCAGAACCAGAAGCATCTCTAGCAACCATCGAGGTTGCCGTAGGGCAAGTCATTCAGCTTGATCGAATTTATTTTGAAACGGCAAAGTGGGATTTACTAGAGCCTTCTTTTGAAGAATTAACCGAATTGCATCGCTTGTTGGAGGAACATCCTTCCATGCAAATTGAGATTCATGGACATACGGATAGCCGAGGTGGGGAAAATTATAATCAAAACCTTTCCGAAAATCGGGCGAAAGCCGTTTATCAATATTTATTGGATCAAGGTGTAGCCCCGACACGGATTGCTTACCAAGGTTACGGAGAACTCCGCCCCATTGAAAGCAACGAAACGGAGGAAGGTAGACAAACGAATCGACGAGTTGAATTTATCATTCTAGCGTTAGACGAAGCGAATACGGAGATTCAAAATATTTCAACCGAACAACCCGACAAATATTAATAAAAATTAAGCCACTTGATGCGCTTGCTACGATCACAGTACTTTAACTGTGATCGTTTTTTTTTGTACGATACCAGCATTTAAGGGCAAGAATCTCCGAATCGAGGAGTTATGTCAGTAGCATGGCCGAGTTATCTCTGTCAATATTTCTTTTTGTTGTTGATAAATGCTAAAATTGCAGTACAAACCACAGTGACATGATCAATTACAAAAACATAGAAATGGGAAAGATTGCCTTCCACCGCGTAGGCAATAAAAACCGAGGAGAATACAATTTTAGATCAGAAACACTTTTTGATTTTGAAATTGCCCTCCGAGAGAACTTGAAAGAGTTTTTTCTGAAATCGCTCCGTAAGCAAGAGGAGTTGTACCAATTTCAAAGTTTGACCGAACTGGAAGACAATCGCGTTTACCGTTTTGTTCGTCAAATCTTTGAAAATCCATTGACGCTGCTCGAACAATCTTTCAATATTTTGGAATATTTGTACGCCCAATCGGATCATCCTAATATTAAATCGGGAGAACTTTTCGTTGTACATTTTACGGATATTCAACTTGACGACGAGTTGGTAGACGCCGTAGGAATTTTTAAAGCGGAAACAAAATCCAGATTCTTCCAAGTTGATAATTTAGAACGACAGTTAACCCTCAAAGGCTTGGATGGTATCAACGCCGAAAAGTTGGATAAAGGGTGTTTGATTATCAATACGGAACCGGCAGATGGTTATCGCATTTATACCGTAGATAATAATCGCTACGATGCCAGCTATTGGATAAAAAACTTTTTGGATATTGAGCACGTCCGCAACGAGAACTTCCACACGCGTAGCTACCTAGAATTGTTAGATAACTTTTCGCAAGAGGTTGTCGCTCCAACTACTGATAAAAAAGAGCAATTGAAATTTATCAATGACTCGGTAGAATACTTTGCCTCTCATGAAACCTTCAACGCCGAAGATTTTGCACAAGAAGTAATTCCTAGCGAAACGATTGCGAGTGAGTTTAAAAATTACGCTGCTGATTATGGCTTAGATCAAGTAGAAACCTTCGAAATTTCTCCTAGCGCCCTAAAAACTGCCGCTAAGAAAATCAAATCAGAAATTAAGCTGGATACTAAAATTCAAATTAAACTTGACCTCAATAATCCCGATGCGGGACATCAGTATTTAGAAAAAGGCTTCGACGAAGAACAAGGAATGTTTTACTATAAAGTTTACTTCAACGAAGAATTGAGTTAAGTAGCTTTTTAATTTTTCAATAATTGGCTGTAAGCAAATCTAAAAACAACGTCATTGTCAAAGAAGTTGTTTAAAAGTATAATAAAACCTAATTAGCATGATACAAAAAAATCTGAAAATTTTATTCGTTTTACTCGGGCTCGCCGTATCCAACTTAGCTATTGCCGGCGAAGGAATGTGGTTGCCCTTATTATTACAATCCTTAAATGAGGCGGAGATGAAAAGCATGGGCATGAAAATGTCCGCCGAAGATATTTACAGTATCAACAAGGGTAGCTTGAAAGATGCCATCGTTCATTTCAACGGAGGTTGTACTTCCGAAATCATTTCGGGACGCGGCTTATTGTTGACAAACCACCATTGTGGCTACAGCCAAATTCAATCGCATTCTAGTTTAGAAAATAATTATTTACGCGATGGTTTTTGGGCGAAAAGCCTAAAGGATGAATTGGTGAACAATAACCTGAGCGCTACTTTCATCCAACGCATCGAAGATGTTAGTAAAGATATTTTGAAAGGCGTAACGGATGCCATGAATGACAAAGACCGTCAATCCTTAATTGATCAAAATATGGAGAAATTCAAATTGACGGTCAAGAAGGAAGCTTACGAAGATATCGTCATTCGTCCTTTCTATAAAGGCAATCAATATTTCATGTTTGTCACCTTGACTTACCGGGATGTTCGTCTGGTTGGCGCGCCACCAGAATCAGTTGGAAAATTTGGATCCGATACAGACAACTGGGTTTGGCCGAGACACACGGGAGATTTTTCGATTTTCAGAATCTATGCGGATAAAAATAATTTGCCAGCGGAATATGCTGAGGACAATGTCCCTTATACGCCAAAGCACTTTTTACCCATTTCCTTGGATGGTGTAGAAGAAGGTGACTTTACGATGGTTTTTGGTTTTCCTGGTAGAACCAATCAATACTTACCATCTTATGCGGTTTCGCAGATCGTGGACGTTTTGAATCCGGCTAAGATTGGGATTCGTGATCGAGCACTCAAAATTGTAGATGCAGAAATGCGGGCAGATCCACAAGTAAAAATCCAGTATGCTTCTAAATTTGCGAGCATCGCCAACTATTGGAAAAAATGGATCGGAGAAAGTCAAGGCTTAAAATCAACGAACGCGTTGGACAAGAAGCACCAATTTGAAAAAGAATTTATGGCGAAAGTCAACGCCAACGCACAGTGGAAAGATCAATATGCTTATCTCCTACCCGAGTTTAAAAAATTATACGCAGAAATTGAACCCTACGCACTGACGAGAGATTATTTCAACGAAACGGCTTTCCGTAATATCGAATTGCTACGCGTCGTTAATTTTATGAATAATTTGGTCACGCGCTTCGACAACAACGGAGAAACCGGCTATAATGATTACAAAGCTCGTTTACAATCCTACCTCAAAGGTTTTTATAAAAATTACCGCGCCAACATCGACCAAAAAGTAGCGAGCGATCTATTGGGCTTATTTGATGAGAAAGTCCCAATTGATATCATCCGACAGCCACTCAAAGAAGCGGTAGCCTTAAGTGGTACGAAATCGCTCGAAGATTTTACCCGCGATATGTACAAACGATCTAACTTCACTACCTACGATAAAGTATTGGCGCTTTTTGAAAAGTCGCCAAAAGAAGCCGTCGCTGCCATCAAAGCAGATCCTGCGTTCAAATTTGGAACCAAGATGATGACCGTTTATGACAATGAAGTCGGCAAGAAATACAATGCCATCAATAGCAAAATCAGTACCTTGCAACGCTTGTACATGAAAGCAATTATCGAAGTTTTTCCAGACAAACGTTTTTATCCCGATGCAAATGGGACAATGCGCGTGAGCTACGGAAAAGTAGCCAGCTACGAACCGAAAGATGCCGTTAAATATTTGACCAAAACTTACCTTTCAGGAGTCATGGACAAGTACGTGCCGGGAGATTACGAATTTGATGTTCCCGAGAAATTGCGCACGCTTTATCAGCAAAAAGACTACGGTCCCTACGCAGATAAAAATGGAAAAATGCCAGTTTGTTTTATCGGTTCGAACCACACTACGGGCGGTAACTCCGGTAGTCCTGCCATTGATGCACATGGTAATTTAATCGGTCTTAACTTTGATCGTGTTTGGGAAGGTACCATGAGTGATATCAATTACGATGCTTCTATTTGTAGAAATATTATGGTAGATGTCCGTTACATTCTTTTCTTTATTGACAAATACGCCGGAGCGGATTATTTAATCAAGGAAATGAAACTGGTTCATCCTAAGAAAAAATAAGGCGATCTGCTGCGACAAAAGCAGGCATACGTTAAAGCATTTTCAAAAGTATTATCCCGAATTTCCCATCACGGAAATTCGGGATTTTTTATGCCTCTTCTAGCTTTATCATCGAAGTTGTTTTGAACGGGCGTCACGAAATAGCCCCCGTTTAACGAGGAAGCCCGAATAATCTCCCTCTGTGACGGTTCTTATCGCTAAAATAATTCCGCTCTATCCTCCTGTTCTGTCACTTTCGGTATATTTTTTGAATATTAATTAAGGTGAAAACTATACAAAAAACATACAAAAAGAATTTCTAGCCCAATTTCTACTCATCGGTCTTCAGCGTAAGTTTACATTTTCAGGTGTATTTAGGGAAAGATCCGTCAAAATCCCCCTAAAAACAGTCTATCAAATGAAATATTACGAATTGCACTAAAGCTGAACACCAAACTGTTTAAAACTGCCGGTAAATCTAGATTCTTGAAAATAATAAATCTCCCATGCGCACAAACAGCAATTTATATCAAACTATTAAGGCTCAATGCTTAGTTGTATTCCTCTTATCGAGTACGCTGACGCTTTCTGCTCAGGTACAATTGTCCGTAGCGCGAGCTAATGCCCAATACGAAGTCGGAGAATGGATCAACTTTTCAGTTAGTGCCGCCAGCACAGGAAACCTCCATTATCGGATTAGTAATGGACATCCTCACGCAAAACTTGATGAAGGAATACTTGCGGTCGTCGCGGGCGAAAGCTATGATATTCCTTTCCAAACGACCGAACCGGGCTTTGTACAATGTATTATTTCACAAAATAACCAAGAGACTATTGCTACTGCCGCAGTTTCTCCTTTTGATATTCAGCCTTACGAGACAGCGCCGAACGATTTTGATTTTTTTTGGGAAAGTGTTAAGACAGCCTTAGCGCAAGTCCCGATAAATCCACAGTTGAATGAAGTTAGTAGTTCGGCTTACGCTAGTACCTACCGTGTAAAATTGGCTAATTTAGGAAATCGAAGCGTTTACGGCTACCTTTCTGTGCCTACGGGAAGCGGTCCTTTTCCTGCGATTTTAAGTTTACCCGATTTTGGCGACGCAGCGGGACAAGTACAAGCTGTGCCGAAAATTGCCGAAGAAGGCAATGCACTTTCCTTTACAATCAGTATCCACAATACAAAGCCAACGGCAACCGATCCACAAGCTTATCTTCCGAATGTACTCAGCAATCGAGATAGTATTTACTACAAGTTTGCGATTGCCGCAGCGATACGCGCTGTTGATTATATTTTTACCAGACCTGATTTTGATGGAGAAAGTTTAGGTGTTATTGGTGTCGGTCAAGGAGCAGGATTAGCGACTTGTGTAGCGGGCATTGATCAGCGGGTTAAGTTGTTGGTGAGTAACGTGGCGAGTATGGGACAGCACGGTGGTTATCAGTACAACCGAACGAGCGCACAACCTAATTATTTGGCTGAGACTCGTCAAGCGAGTAATTATACACCCGCAAAAGAACTCGCGGTTCAACAAGCCATCCAATACTACGATGTCCTTCACTTTGCGAAGCGATTTGAGGGTGCTTCTTTAAGTTATCTAGGCTATTTAGATCAAGATAATCCACCAGCCACTACTTTTGCCATTTTTAATCAACTGGGTGGTAATAAATTATTGGGTCATAGTATCAATCTTAGTGGTCCGCATCCTAATTACGAAGAAGAGCAATTTAAGTTTTTCCGACAAAATTTCCCGGCGATGATGAACCCTCCCAATCAGAGTAGCAGTAATACCACAACGACTTACGAAGTCGACGCGGGAGAAGATCAACTTGTATTTTTACCTTCAAGCGCCGAAGTGACGGGCTTTACGTCCATTAACGGAGAGGATACGAGTAGCAATACGAAAGTTTCGTGGAGCCTACACGAAGGTCCAACTGCCGTTATATTCGCCACTCCGAAGCAACAAACTTCAGCCGTTATTTTTAATCAATATGGTATTTACGAGATTGAATTCAAAACGAATACATATGACTTCTCCGGACCGGAGCCAACTTTTTATGATGGTATTGATTATATGTATATTGGGGTTTCTATCTTTTAGCGACAAAATTATATTACCATTAAGTTATACTAGATTTTGAATAGCATCGAGGCGAAGCCACATTTAGCCTTTGCTTAGGGAGACTTTGAGTAACGATGAGACTATTCAAAAAATGGTGGAAGTTAATAAGTGATTGAATTTGCATTGCTCGATAGGACCTTATCCTATGCCGCTTCGTGCCATCCCTTCGAGATTTTAGAATGTGATAATCATTGATCATTTATGGAATTGATTGATAGGATTCTCTTTTTCGAATACCAGTCCCGAAGGGACGATACAACACATGGATGGAAACATTCCATCCCCAAAACCAACACTAACTAAACCCTGAATAGGGTGAAATAATATTTCCAACAAACTCAAGCCAACGTTAGTGGCTACTCTTTTATCTTAAACGCTAAAAATAACACCATCCCTCGGGGATTCTAGGATTTGATGATCATTTATCGGATTTATTGGTAGTACTCCTCTTTTGAAAATTTTTTCTGCTGTTCTTCAACTCCTCTCCTACTGCAAAATAATCCGTTGACTCATCTTCCCCGCTTCATTTTGCACGACGAGTAAATACGTTCCCCGCTCCAATGCACTTAAGTCTTGGTGGATTTTAGTCTCTAAGACAGCATCGTACGTTTGTCGGATGACCAATTGTCCCATGGCATTATAAATGTGCAGATCAAAAGCTTGTGCTTGTTTAAAACCCAACTTAATCACAAAGTTTCCAGTAGTCGGATTGGGATAGAGTAAAAAATCGTCCAGTTCCACTAAAATCTGTGCACTTTCCGTGAAATCTAAAACGACTTCTTCTTCGTAAGTACAATTCCGTTGATCCACTACGCGCACGAGATAATTTCCAGCAGCCAACTCC
>CALFBG010000219.1 GCA_937951685.1 uncultured Saprospiraceae bacterium
AGCCACATCTCCACTAGAAACGTGGTGTTCGATTGCTTCCAAGCTTCCATCTGCCTTCAACTTCCCTTTTAATACATGATGCGTTGGCGGACGAAAAGTATCATTTTGAAACTCTTCCTTTCGATCAAAGAAACACTTTACGGGTTTCCCTATTGCTTTTGACATTACTGCGGCTTGCACGGCATTAGGCGTATGTAAGCGACGACCAAATCCCCCACCGAGAAAAGTTGGAATCACATTCACCTTTTCTTCCGCCAATCCCAGTCGCTCCGCCACTTCTGCCCGTGTAATACTTACCACCTGCGTAGACAACATAATCGTAGCCTGATCGCCAACCACCGAAGCAAGCGCTCCGTTCGGTTCCATTTGAGCGTGTGCCCCAATCGGCGTAGTATATTCAGATTTTATAATGCCTTCTTCTTTACTCAAAATGGATGCTGCACTTCCCTCTTTCTGAATCACGTAGGGTGTACCTTGACCGACTTCGATCATTTTTTCAATATCGGCATTTTCCCATTTTTGATTAATTTCCCACTTCACTTTAATGGCTTTTTTTGCATTAACCGCCGCCATACGAGAAGTTGCCACAACGCCCACAAAGTCTTTTTCGAGCACAATCTTAAGTACGCCGGGCATTTTTTCCGCTGCACTCGTATCCGCACTTACAAATTTAGCGTCGATCGCAGAAGGACGCACCACGTCTCCATATACCATATCGGGCATCGTAGCGTCCATTCCAAAGATCGGCGTACCGAGCACTTTATCTTTTAGATCAACTCTCGGAATTGGCTTCCCTACGTATTTGTACTCCTTCACCGACTTCAAAGCGGGTGTATCGGGAACTTCCCATTCCTTTACTCCTTGAGCAACTGCTCCGTAGGTCAAAGATTTTCCGTTGGCGCTGACGACACCTTTCGATACTGTAAGTGCTGCTAGTTCTACCCCCATTTGTTTCGCCGCTGCAATTTTAATCATTTCTCGCATGGTAGCTGCTAGTTCTCGTAAAGGCTGCCAAAGACTCGAAATGGAAGTACTTCCACCCGTTGCGAAACGATCTATATTACCAGAATCAGTTGGCGCGTGTTGAACCCTAAGTTGTTCCATATCTATTTCCAATTCATCGGCTGCAATTTGCGCTAAGCCCGTAAATACTCCCTGTCCCATCTCTACTTTGCTACTATAAAGAATCACCTGATTCTCCGGAGTCACTTCAAACCAAATGCTTGGATCGTCTACCTTACCCGAGTAAGGTGCTTCTGCCTCGTTGACTTGACCAGCAATGAAGCGTCGAATAATATTTCGACTCAAATAACCTGTTCCTAAAATAACACCCAATCCGACGGACGTGCGGACAAGAAATTTTCTTCTCGAAAATCCTTTTTTCTTTTTTTCTTTATCTGATGATTGATTCGCCATGATCCTTATTATTTTAAAAGATTATTATTTTGAATTTCCGCTGCCCGATGAATCGCTTTACGCATTCGATAGTAAGTGGCACAACGACAGACGTTAACGATACTATCATCAATGTCTTGATCGGTAGGGTTCGCATTCATATTGAGTAGCGCTGCCGTTGCCATCATAAAGCCCGGTTGACAATAACCACATTGCGGAACGACCTCTTCGATCCAAGCTTGTTGGACAGGATGCAATTCGTCTCCCTGACTCAAGCCCTCAATCGTTGTAATATTTTTACCTTCGGCTAATTTGACGGGATAGGCACAAGATCGGGTTTGCATTCCTTCGACGTGAATGGTGCACGCACCACAAGCCGCCTTTCCGCAACCGAATTTTGTTCCTTTCAAATCTAACGTATCTCGAATGACCCACAACAAGGGCGTTTCTCCATCTACGTCGACAGTTTGAGCGGTTCCGTTGATGTTAAATGAAATTTTCATATCGTATTATTTTATAAGAATGGTTAGTTAAGTGAATAGCCCTTTACTTTTTCGCTAAACTTGCATCGTCTAAGCATTTTCCCTGCCCAGTTGCTACTAAAAAAGCGGCCGACAATGCGATGATTATTTTTCAGGAATGAAGGCCCCATTTTCTGCCCATTGTTTTACCGCAGCAATGTAATCTTCTTTGGAAACGGGTGGTTTTTCTCGAGGATTTCCTTCGTGATCTACGCCGGGTTCCCAAGCCCAAAGCACCAATTTGTGTTCCGTAAGATGCTTTACCGTCGCTTTCAAATCTCGACCACCATTAATTTTGGGATTCATCATCGAACGAGCAATTTCTACCCGCGTCAATCCTTCCCAAGCCATCTCTAAGGGTGCCAAAGACCACTCTGGTGCTCCGGGAACACCCGCTAAATCATTATTTTCTTCGTGGTGACAAGTGTTACAAGTCAACGCACCCGCGCCCATATTAGCAGGACCACGTTGTACATTAAAATTGTGAATATGACTATCTTCTCCTTGATGTGGCCGATCACCTGCGGGATGGCAATTTACACAACGCTTGTGGGTTAAGACGTCCATCATTTTATTGAATCCTTCTAGGGAAGCGGCTTGCTGTTGGTTCAAGCTTTGATCGGAAGTAGTACTAGCCTTTTGTTGGGAATGAGCGGCTAATTTTTGCGTGGTGTCAATCGCAGTATTTCCCCACACTACGGCGACGACGATCAACAACAGTAAGGGAATCATTTTAGCAGGTAAGGACATATAAATTGATTTTTTTGTTAAAAACAGAAATATTTATTTAGCGGAAAGCGCAAAAAACAGTTTAGCATTTACTTAGAACAACTTTTTTCGTCTTAGAGCAAGTCGTACTTTTTCAGGAGGAACCTTTTCATTTCTTCTTCATTACGGAGTGTATTCCGAAGAATTGCTCCAGAAATTCCATCTAGGAAATGAAGGATAAACGCAGCTTCTAATTCAGGATCCTCGTACCCCAATGCTTCAAAAGCTTTCGCTAAACTGAGTTCTAGTGGTTTGAGCTTTTCGTTGTTATACTTCTGGATTTCCCACTTTAGCTTAAATTGTAGCCGCCAGAAGTCCTGATCTTCTACTGCGACGAGGAAAGGCATTTCTAAACTCTTGCGAATGCGCACTTTTGGATCCGTTTCCGCAATAATATCGACTAAAAGTAATTTTATGCGCTGTTCTCCTTGCTGTAAAACCGCTTCTAGTAAACCTTCTTTATTTTTAAAATGCCGGAAAATAAGCGCCTCCGAAACGCCCGCTGCTTTAGCAATTTTACTCGTCGAACTAGCGTAATACCCTTGCTCGGCAAAGAATAGTAAGGCGGTTGCTAGAATTTTTTCTTTTTTAATGGTCATGAAATAACGGTCAGAAAGTAAGTGAGTACTCACAAACATACTAAACTATAATCGTATTAAGCGAATAATTGTTCAACAAAACTTAAAAAATAAATTGATTTGCCTAGTCTTCCTACAAAAATGCAACACAATATTTTATGTCGCGTATCCATAAACTTGTAGGGCAAGATGAGGCTTGCAAATATTGGTTTTTAGAAAGCGAAATGTGCGATAAAATCTTTTTTTGCAATTGATGAATTTGAAAAAAAAAGAATTAGCTTTGCAGCCCAATTGAAGAAATAAGACTCCATCATAAAAGATACCTGAAAAATAGTACGCAAAAGACAAAATTAAATTGTACTGGTACTTATATAATTCAAGACTAATACGTTTTGGGTAATGACTGGGCAGAAAATATCTTTTTTCAAAAAAATAAAACCAAACACTTCCTTTTATTCACCAAAGAAGTTGAATTACGTACAAAGAAGCTGCTTTAAAATGATGTTAAAACAACTTCTGTAACTCGAGACTTCGTCCTAGCTCAATCTTTATTTTAAGACGGAGCAGGAGAAACTTATTGCATTTTTTAATGAAAAAGTATTTTAATTTATTCGATTTATCACAAAAAGTAGACTACAAGACGGAAGTTTTATCTGGTTTGACCGTTGCTTTGGCCTTAATTCCTGAAGCCGTTGCTTTTGCATTGATTGCGGGCTTATCCCCGCTCACGGGTTTATACGCTGCGTTTGTCATGGGATTAGTGACTTCTATTCTTGGCGGTCGCCCAGGAATGATTTCTGGTGCGACGGGGGCAGTTGCCGTTGTCATTGCTACTTTAGCCATTTCACACGGGAAAGAATACATTTTTGCGACGGTAGTACTTGCGGGTATTATCCAAGTATCGGCAGGACTGCTAAAAATGGGAAAGCTGATGCGTTTGGTGCCTCATCCCGTTATTTTCGGTTTTGTGAATGGTTTGGCGATTATCATTTTTATGTCGCAACTAGAACAATTCAAAGATGCGGAAGGCGCTTGGTTGCAAGGCGATACCATGTATATGTTACTCGGACTCGTTTTCCTTACCATGTTCATTATCTGGGGTTTACCCAAATTAAGTAAAGCGATTCCTGCCTCACTCGTTGCGATTCTTACCATTTTTGGAATCGTAGTTTTCTTTGACATTGATACCAAAACGGTAGGAGATATTGCTTCTATTCAGGGTGGATTTCCGCCGTTCCATATTCCGGTTATTCCTTATACTTGGGAAAGTTTCGTACTTATTCTCCCCTACGCAGCTATTATGGCGGGTGTAGGACTGATCGAAAGCTTACTAACCTTAAATATCATTGATGAAATTACCGAAACGCGTGGTCGGGGCAACAAAGAAGCCGTCGCACAAGGAACGGCTAATATTCTTTCAGGCGTCTTTTCTGGAATGGGAGGTTGCGCGATGATTGGACAAAGTTTGATCAATATTTCTTCGGGTGCACGGGCGCGATTATCAGGTATTGTTGCGGCAATCATGCTTTTAGTATTCATTATGTTTGGGGCTAATTTAATTGAAAAATTACCAATGGCCGCTTTAACGGGTTTGATGATTATGGTAGCCATTGGAACCTTTGAATGGGCAAGTTTGAGAACCATCAATAAAATGCCGAAGTCCGATATTTTCGTAATGGTTTTAGTAACGCTTGTCACTGCCGTGCTTCACAATTTAGCATTAGCGGTGATCATTGGGGTAATCATTGCAGCTTTAGTTTTTGCTTGGGACAATGCCAAACGGATTAGAGCTAGAAAGCACGTTGATGAAAAAGGAGTAAAACATTACGAAATTTACGGCCCGCTTTTCTTTGGTTCGGTAACTGTTTTTAATTCTAAATTTGATGTATTAAACGACCCCGACGAAGTCATTATTGATTTTGCGGAAAGCCGCATCGTAGATATGTCAGCCATTGAAGCGGTTAACAAAATCACGGAGCGTTACCAAAAAGTAGGCAAAAAAATTCATCTCAAACACCTGAGTGCCGATTGTAAGAACCTTCTAAAAAATGCGGAAGACATTATTGATGTAAACGTAATGGAAGATCCAAAATACAAATTGGTGGTCGATAAGGTTTAAGCTTTAAATTGATAAAATAAATAAGTAGGTTTAAGTAGGTTTACCTACTTACATTCTAAAAAA
This sequence comes from uncultured Saprospiraceae bacterium, assembly GCA_937951685.1. GTDB lineage: Bacteria > Bacteroidota > Bacteroidia > Chitinophagales > Saprospiraceae > CALFBG01. The sequence goes on from CALFBG010000219.1 coordinate 5,445, forward strand.
CGCGGGCTGGTACTTCAAAAAAGAAATACTAGCCCGCGCTACGTTCAGGGTATCATTATATATCATTACACAATTTCTACGAGTACCGATTGGCGCTCGTGCATTTCTCCAAAAGCGGTTAAATCTAGACCTTCTTCCTTCGCGACTGCTTCAAATTCGGAAGCCGATGCTGCTGCTACCGCAACTAACAATCCTCCACTCGTCTGTGGATCACAAAGTAAGTGGCGTTGCCGTTCGGTCAATGCTCCAATTTTATGGCCGTAGCTATCCCAGTTTCTTCTGGTTCCCCCCGGCACACATTTTTCGTCAAGATAAGCATCCAGTACTGCTCGTTCAATAAAAGGAACCTTCTCAAAATTCACGCTTGCCGTCGTGTTACTTGCTTCGCACATTTCACTCAAGTGCCCCAACAAACCAAAGCCCGTCACGTCCGTCATTGCTTTGACGTAAGCTAGTTGCCCAAAACGAACCCCAATTTTATTGAGTTTACACATTTGCTCCTGTGCTAAATGGGCGTGTGCTGCCTTTAACTTTGCCTTTTTCTGAGCAGTTGCGAGAATACCAACGCCGATGGGTTTTGTCAAATACAATCGACACCCAGCCGTCGCACCACCATTCTTTTTGAGTTGAGCGATGGGTACACGTCCCGTCACGGCCAAACCAAAGATAGGCTCTGGACTGTCGATACTGTGTCCGCCCGCCAAGGGAATGCCTGCTTCCGCACAAGCGCTGCGACTACCTTCTATTACTTGATTCGCCAACTCCGGTGGCAACTCATTGATTGGCCAGCCTAGAATCGCAATCGCCATCAGTGGCGTTCCCCCCATCGCATAAATGTCGCTAATCGCATTCACGGAGGCAATTTTCCCAAAAGTAGCCGCATCGTCTACAATCGGCATAAAAAAATCAGTCGTACTGATAATTGCGGTGCCATCTCCTAGGTCGAAAGCCGCCGCATCATCCCGCTCTTCATTCCCCACCAATAAATTGGGAAAGGGCAGTTGACTTTGTGATTGTTGTAAGATTTGATCCAAGACTTTTGGCGCTATTTTACAGCCACAACCTGCGCCGTGACTATATTGAGTAAGTTTGTATTCCATAGAATTTCGTAATTTTTTAAGCTCAAGAATGACGCTCCGGTTCCTGCTTGATTGCTTTACTTAGCTGAATCAATTGATCCGCAATTTGTGCGTTATCTGCTGCTCCCACCTTTAGTTTTTGAATGCTTGGAGCCGTATTTTTATCTAAATAATATTGGTAAGCTTTATCGTAATAGTATAGCGCAATTTCAATCGCTTCCGCTAAATCATTTCGTTCCAAAGCTGCCGTCGCCAATTGCATGTTTTGTCCACCGAGTCTCTTTTTAATCTTTTCGAAGGATTGTTGAATCGCAGCAATTGGATAATCGCCGTATTGCGCTAAGATAATGGCTTTTCGTTGGGCAAGAGAACGTTCCAGCTGAAACAAAGGTGCCATTTTCATTTGTTTCCAAAAGCCTTCCGGCAAAAATACTTTACCAATGAGTCGATTTTCATTTTCAACCCAAACCGGTTCATTGTGTTTAGTTTGTCGAAAGACTTCGTACAGGTTATTTTCGAATTGTTCGACACTCGGTTGTGGCGTTTCCCCCAGCGCACCAAAGGCAGAACCTTTATGATGAGCGAGTGCTTCTAAGTCAATCACTTGCGCGCCTTTCTCTCGGAGCGCGATCAATATCTCCGTTTTCCCACTGCCGGTTTTCCCACCGAGGATACGCATTTTTAAAATTTGATCTTGAAACGCTTTTAAAATAAAGCTACGATAAGCCTTGTATCCACCTTTGATTGTAGCGACGGGAAGTCCCGCCAAGCCTAACAACCAGCCCATACTTTCACTCCGCTTTCCCCCTCGCCAACAATGAAGTACAATTCGCTTTCCATCCGCAAGAGACATGGCTTCTCGCACAAAACCACTCATTTTGGGACCTACTTTCTCCAAGCCTTTCAGTAATGCTTCTTGTGGACTAACTTTCTTGTACAAAGTGCCTACTGCTACCCGTTCTTCATCCGTAAACAATGGAAAGTTGACCGCTCCCGGAATATGTCCTTGCGCAAACTCTGCTGGTGTCCGCACATCCAAAAGCAATTGCTCTTCTGCTGACCATAATTCGGCGATGTCTATTTTCATGTATGTATAACTATAGAATGAAAGACTGGTTCATTTTGGGAGGATGATATTACTAGTTAGGGGGAATTAATTTTGGATAGCAATAAACACTAACTCCATCGGAGCAAGTTCTCCCTCTCCTACTCCCCCGTCCAAAACTCAATCAAATAAGGCGCGATTCTAACTCCCGAACGATTTCTAAAAGCAGTCGTGACGAGTACTTGGTAATGTTTGTTTGGTTCCAAATCCACCGCAAAGGAAGCATTTTTTTCATCTTCCAAGAAAGCAAACTGTTTTACTTTAAAAAGATGTTCTTTTCCTAAAGGACCGAGATCAAAACCGCTGTAGCGCGTGTCCATCGGTTCCGAGAAGCGGAGGTTAATTTCTGATAGCCTTGGATCAATATTTTTTGCTCCATTTTGGAACTCTTGGATTTCGACAACCGTCGGTAAATCTTTTTGCCAACGTTGATTCGCCCACGAAAGCAAGACAATCGCCAATACGCAAGCTCCTGCGAGCCATAAGAATTTTTTCATAGGGCAAATTTAGTTTTCTCCTGTGGTAAAATCAAGTAAAAAAGGTTCCATCCGCATTCCGTAGGTGTTGCGATAGTTGCTCGAGAGGAGTAATTGGTACCGTTGATTGGGTTTTAGGGCTGCGATTATTAAAGTAATGGATTTGTGATCTTCGCCAAAACGAGTGTCTTTGATGCGCAAGGCATTTGGAGCTCCCAAAGGACCAAAATCGTGTCCCCGGAAATGAGTATTCATTTCGGTAGAAAAGTGAACTTCAATTTCGGTAAGTGATGGATCAACCTTAGTCGCACCATTGTTAAAAGGAGCAATTCCAATTACAACTGGGCTTTTGGCTTGTTCCTGTGCTTTTTTGAGTTTGGCGATCGGCTGAGAAAAATAATGTAATGGATCTACAAATTTTGCCAAAGCGGCGAGGGAATTGTAATCAAGTTCAATCATGCTTTGAATGGCTGCCGTTTTATCTTTTGCCGCTGCGTAATATTTTTCAGCTAGGGCATGACCGATGAAATAGCCCAAATCTCTCGTTTCAAATTCATTGGCGCGATCACTCCACAGCCAAAAACCGTATTCCGTATTAAACATTTCTTTTTCAAAGGCGGCTTTGATTTTTGGTTCTTGTTTTCTGCCCGCTACAATCGCGTTTTCCGTCGAAGGTACTCCCATCGCTAAAGAGGCTACAAATTCTGCAATCCCTTCCCGCAAACACTGCCCGAGTAGCGTTGCATTTAAAGCTTCCATTTGTTGGGTATGCAAGTATTCGTGTACGCTGGTGTGGAGTATTTCGTCGATGGGATTCGTAGCCCAATGTTTTTTGAGATAATCCATTGCTGCGGGAAATTCGGACGTTACGGTGTGCTGGTCACACATACTCGTTTCACAACCAATGAGCACTTTGTCGCCCATCGTGGTACCGCCCGTACGGAAAACGCCGATGGTAAAGTAAATTTTGGCGGGACGCAAAGGAGGATACAATTGTCGGAGTTGTTCGATACTTTTCTCTAAATCAGTACGGAGATTTTTGGCGCGCAGGGTATTTGCACGAATGGATTTCCAGAACAATGGGTATTTTTGAATCGCTGCTAAATACGCTGCTGGGTGATAATTTCTAGCTTCTCGAATCGCAGTCAATCCCGGTGAAGCTCGGTCTAAAAAAAGCGTTTTTAAATAGTTTGCTTGCTGTGCAGCATCTTCCGTCGTTTGGATTTTATCAAAAGCGGCCCAAAAATTGTCTAGGTCGGCAGTGATTACATTGAGGGATGTTGGAGATTGAGCGACCGAAGTATTCACAAAGTTTACCAGTGCGAATAGTAGGCCTACCGTAAATTGAAAAAGCTTATTTTTTGTTGTCATGATCTAAGGTTTATAAGAAGTTATAAAATGATTGCTGCAATCACCTAATAGGAAACGCATTGCAAACAAGTTAAAGCACTGCTTGCTCAAAAACTTATATTTTATGTCAACTCCAGTTTTTTCAGTGCCAACAATTAAATCTACGTTGACCCTTTTTTTTCGGCCATTGACATAAAAAGCAAGTCTGATCCCACTAAAATGATTAACTTGTTTTGATGAAAAAGCACGCTATTTATTGGCACCTTCTTTTTTGGTTGTTTATCTTATTGTTCAGCACGGCGAACGTCTACCCGTATTTTGCGAATCTGCCCAATGCGTTGAGCAACCGCGCCCTTTTTCTTCCAGTTTGGTTGATGAGTAGCTATTTTAATTGGTGGGTTTTGATGCCAAATTTATTAGCGGAGGGAAAAACAATTCGTTACTTAATCAGTCTTTTACTGCTACTGCTTGGCGCTACTTTTTTACAACGCTATTTGTGTTTGTACCATTATTATCCCAGCTTTTGGTACGAACAAGTAGGTGTTTTCGATTGGCGTTTATTGGTACAATTTGCGGCGATTCTTTCCTTGCCAATTATTTGCTCCATTTTAAGTTTCTTCATGTTCAAATGGTATCGGGAACAGCAACAAGCAAAGCAATTAATCATGCAACAAAAGAGTGCAGAATTAGACTATTTGAAAGCACAAGTCAATCCTCATTTTTTATTCAATACCTTAAATACGCTCTTTGGTCTTGCGATTGAGCAATCTCCCAAAGTGCCCGATTTGATTTTAAAGATTTCCGAATTGCTAAGCTACTCTTTGTATCAGTCGAGCAACGAACGAATTGCGCTCCGCGACGAAGTCAAGTTGATTGAAAATTTCTTGGTTTTGGAAAAAGAACGTTTTGCCAATCGAGTCGAAGTCCTTTTTGAAAAATCTACTGCTCTCGACGAAACGATCGAAATTGCTCCTTTGCTTTTTATTGCTTTGGTAGAAAATGCATTTAAACATGGCATCAAAGATGCGATTGCAACAGTTCCTATTTCCATCCATTTGCAACAGCATCAAAATACGCTTGAATTGGAAGTTAAAAATAAAATTTCTCCCACCAAAGAGCAGCCCAATACATCACAAGGCGTAGGATTAAAAAATCTCGTGCGACGGTTAAACTTACTTTACCCGAATCGCCATCAATTTAGCGCGCAAGCACAAGGAGATTATTTTGTCGCATCCCTTAAACTTACCATCGATGAATAAAGTACAATGCTTGATCGTAGAAGACGAGCCCGTTGCGCAACGCATCATCCGCAATTATCTCGCTGACTTACCAGGTTTTGAACTGGTGGAAGTTTGTGATCATGCACTAGATGCCATGCGCGTCCTTGAAAATAAAGCTATTGACCTGATGTTTTTGGATTTGGAAATGCCCAAACTCAAAGGCTTCGCGTTTCTAAAAACCTTATCAAATCCGCCACAAGTTATCATCACAACCGCACACCGAGAATATGCCTTAGAAGGATTTGAGCTCAATGTCTTGGACTATTTGCTAAAGCCGATTGCTTTCGAACGTTTTCTGAAGGCTATTCAAAAGTATAAAGTTCAATCCGCTACTCCGACAATGGCTCCTCGCTCCGTAGATCATCCGAAGCCCAATTTCATCTACGTAAAAAGCGAGCGTAAAACCTTAAAATTATTAGAAAGTGATATTCATTATTTGGAAGGGATGAGCAACTACATTCTGATTCATTGCCAAAAGGAGAAGCATATCGTTTATGCTTCCTTGACGGAAATGCTTTCTAAGTTGAGTAGTCATTTTTTAAGAATTCATAAATCTTACGTTATCAATCCACAGCATTTGCGCTCTTTTTCAAAAGAATCCGTTGAATTGGGCGAACGTAGTTTACCGATTGGAAAAGCTTATAAATCCGTCATTGAGCAATTTTAAGTCATTTTATTTTTACAAAAAAAATGCTATTCTTCCTCCTCAGAAGCAGTTATTCTCAATAGCTTTTCCCGTAAAGCATTTACCAACTGATCGGCCGCGCGTGTTGTTTCTGGTAAGCGATACTGGGGGGACATTTTCAAAGTCAATGCGATGGCCGTTTCTATACTTACGCGATGACCAATACTTACAAAAACGGGTTTGATAGCTGGCTGCGTTCTTAGCGCTACCCCTCGAATTTCACCTTCCCAAATTAAAGGAACCGTAGCCGCTCTTTCCATCGCTAATGCTGCTTTATCCCAAGGCGTAAGGAGACTCCTTTTCCCGCAGCCGATCGTTGGCAAATCCAAGGTAATACCAAGGTGCGAGGCTAAACCCATTTTCTTAGGATGCGCAATGCCGTGACCATCACAAATAATCAATTGTGGTTTGGTGGTAAGTTTTTGAAATGCTGCCTTTAATGCGGGCACTTCTCTAAAGGAAAATAAACCGGGAACGTACGGAAAAGTAATTTCCATCTCGTGATAGGCCTGATCCACAATCGCTAAGCTGGCTGCGTCCAAAACGACCAACGCACCTATCATCCGATTGCTGGTTTCGTCGTACGCTACGTCCACCCCGCCGATCAACTCAATCGGAGATTCAAACTGATCTTCGGTGATCAATTGCGCGACTAAAGCTTCTTGTTGGCGATAGTATACTTCGTAGACTGGATCTTCTTTGTAGCTGGATGCTCTCATGCGTCAATGGCTTGTGCCCATTCCGTCCACGAACCGTCGTAGACTGCCGTTGGATGATCTTGTATCAAAGTACTCGCCAGTAGAACAATGCAAGCCGTAATTCCGGAACCACAAGTAAATACTAAGGGTTTTTCGGACAAAGCTAGTTGATCAAAAATTTCACGAATGGCGGCGGGGGATTTATATTTACCCTCGCGCAGTAAGTCAGTATAAGGTAAGTTTTTAGATTTAGGAATATGTCCTCCTCGCAAGCCAGCCCTAGGCTCGGGTGTAGTGCCTGCAAATCTGCCAGCAGAACGAGCATCAATGACCGTAGCGGATTGGCTTTCGATATTTTCTTGCATGAAATGAAGATCTTTTACCTGCTCTTTTGAAAAGCGTGGATTGTACGTTCCAGTAGCGGGGTTCGCGGGTTTAATTTTTTCCGTTGGAAATCCTTTTGCGATCCACTCGGGCAATCCACCATCGAGTACGGCAACCGCTTCGTGTCCCATCGTTTTGAACATCCACCAAGCTCGAGGACTCGTATAGATTCCAAGATTATCGTACACCACAATTTTACTCCGGTTGTTGATGCCTAATTTCTCGCACTGCGCTTTAAAAACGGCGGGATCAACTAACATATTCGGATATGGACTTTCTGAATCGCTAAAATCTTTAGCAATGTCAAATCGTCTTGCACCTTTGACTTGCAATTGCTGCTCTGCGGCGGCTAAGGCTGCCTTGTTGGTACTGGAACTAGCGTCCAAAATAACTAAGTCGGGTGTAGTAAAGTTATTAAAAAGCCATTCGGCAGTAACTAGCGGATGATTCATCGTAGTAAAGTTTTAAGTATTGCGATTGTATAAAAGCTTTTTTTTAATCCGTAACAGGACAAAATTAAACCAAAATATTTTGTTCCAGGTAAAGTAGCAACCGCGTAAAAGTATCCGTAAAACTTTGCTTTTGGTGATTCAACTTTGCCATCATAATTGCACCTTCCAAGGTCGCAAAAAAGAAATTAACCTCCTTTTGAGGATCAATATTGGCTTGAAAGTCTCCTGTTTCTTTTCCTGCCTGCAAAATGGCTTCGACCTGAACAGAAAGTGTTTTTAGAGCCGTCTTGGCTAGTAATCGAAACGCTTTATCGGTATCGTCAACTTCGGTAGCCGTATTCATAATTGGGCATCCTCCTTTGATTGTCGGGCGAGCAATAAATTTGCGGTAGTTTTCAAAAAATTGAAGCAGCTGTTTCCGAGGCGCATCTTCAGGATTAATCTTTTTAAAATAAGCTTTCTCCAGCAAACTACAATTGTACAAAAAGGCGGCTTTCGCCAAATCTAATTTAGAATCAAAATGGCAATAAATGCCTCCTTTTTGAAATCCGGTAGCGGCGACAATCAAATCCATTTTACTCCCCGCATAACCGTGAACATTAAAAATCGGAGCTGCTTTTTTTATAATTTCTTGCTTGGTACGCACAGCATTTCGAGTGGTTCGTTTCATTTTTCTTTAGCTTCTTAGTAACTTTATTTCAATAACAGAACCTAAATTTAAGCAATTGTGCAAAATAAGACATTATTTCTTGATAAAATTATAATTTAATACGAAAGTTATTTTAAAGCAATACTATGACTATGTTGGTTCTAAGAAAGCTTATGATTGAGAATTATGATGTCGTCCCTGCGGGATTTTGAAGATTAAAATACCTTATTCTGAAAGTCAACTCAAGCGTCGTGGAAAAGAAGGTTTTGAAAAAATTTGTTTTCACAAATGATAAGTAGGTTTAGCTAATAAATTCACTAATTTATTAGCTAAACCTACTTAAATTTAAAAGTGTGGGATAAAGTTACAAAACCTTACAAGGTTTTAAAATAATTGCTTATTTTGAGACTAAACAGTCTGTTATTTTAAAACATCTTAAAAGCCCTTCAAAACGAAACATATGCGATCTACAGATTACCTCATCATCGGCAGTGGTGCCGTAGGTATGGCTTTTGCCGACGTACTCCTAAGCGAAACGGATGCCCAAATTATCATCGTTGATAAATACCACAAGCCTGGCGGACATTGGAACCTTGCCTACCCTTTCGTCACGCTACATCAACCTTCCGCATTTTACGGTGTGAGTTCCAAGGAGCTTAGTAAGGGCGTCAAAGATCAGGTTGGTCTCAATCAAGGTTTAAGCGACTTGGCCTCAGGAGCAGAAGTTTGTGCTTATTTTGATGAGGTGATGCGGCACCAATTTTTACCAACGGGGCGCGTACAATATTTTCCAATGTGTGAATACCAGGGCAAAGGAAAGTTTGTCTCGCTGCTCACCGGCGTAGAACGACAAGTAGAAGTACGCAAAAAAATAGTAGATGCGACTTATTTAAAAACAGCGGTTCCTGCTACTCATACGCCGAATTTCAGCATTGACCCAACGGTGAATTTCATGGCAATCAACGAGCTGCCCAAAATCACAACTCCTCCCGCGGGCTTCGTCGTCATCGGAGGTGGCAAAACGGGTATTGATGCTTGCCTTTGGTTGTTGGAACATGAAGTTAATCCCGATCATATTACTTGGATCATATCGCGAGATGCTTGGCTGCTTGATCGAAAAAACACACAACCGACCGAGGAGTTTTTTGAAAATTCCATTGGTGCGCAAGCCGATCAATTTGAAGCATTAGCAAAGGCAACATCCATCGACGATTTATTTCAACGATTAGAAAATAAAGGTGTGCTTTTACGACTTGATGAAAATGTTCGACCGACGATGTTTCACGGGGCGACGATTAGTCAAATGGAATTGAAAGCCTTGCGAAGTATTAAAAATATTGTCCGCAAAGGTCGCGTTCAACAGTTAAAAGCAACGGAGATTGTTTTGGCAGAAGGTACTATTCCGACGAGTACCGAGCACGTACACGTAGATTGTTCGGCGAGTGCTATCAGCAATTTGGAAATAAAACCTATTTTTGCGGATCAACTTATTACGCCACAGACAGTTCGTTCGTATCAGCCCGTTTTTAGTGCTGCTTTCATTGCGCACATCGAAGCCAGCTACGACAGCGACGAAGAAAAAAATGGACTTTGCCAAGTTGTTCCTTTACCCAACCACGATACTGATTGGATAAAAATGCTTTCCGTTTTTATGATGAATCAATATACTTGGTCGCAGGATAAGGCGCTCAGTAAATGGTTATTGAATAATCGCTTGGACGGATTTAGTCAATTGATGCGGAGCGCGAAAGGCGATCCTGAAAAAGCGGCAACGATTAAGCGACTGCGAGAAAATGCAATGCCTGCAATGATGAAAATTCACCAATTCATGGAAGAATTATCGGACTAGAAACTGAAGTTGTTTAATAATGAAGTTGTTTTAAAAATTATCCTAAAAAAAATACACCATGCAATTTCAAGTTCGTAAAAATAATTTCGTGGAGCACCGACTCGTAGAAAGTTCACGGCATCCTGATGCCCCCGATTTGGCGGCAGGAGAAATTCTCGTTCAGTTGGATGCTTTTGCCTATACGGCGAATAATATTACTTATGCTGTTTTGGGTGAAAAAATGGGATATTGGCAATTTTTTCCAGCGGAAGAAGACTCAGAACATTGGGGCGTTATTCCCGTGTGGGGTTTTGCGGATGTGATTGCTTCGGCATCAGCGGATATTCCTGTAGGTGATCGTTTGTTTGGTTATTTTCCGCCAGCTACGCATTTAAAATTAGTACCCAGTCAAGTTTCGAAAAGACGATTTGTGGATCGTTCGGAACACCGTAGCGCTTTACCCGCAGGATACAATCTCTATCAGCGCGTATTAGCAGAACCAAATTATTCGCAAGCAATGGATCGAGCACGAATGTTGTTGTTTCCGTTGCATCTTACTTCTTATTGTTTGTGGGACCTTTTGCAAGCTAAGCGTTGGTACGAAGCAGAGCAAGTCGTCCTGCTTAGTGCGTCGAGCAAAACGAGTATTGGTTTGGCTTACGCCATTGCTGCCGATGAGCAAAGTCCTAAGCTCATCGGAATCAGTTCTCGCCACAATCTTCCTTCCCTCCAAAAATTGGGGCTTTACGAAACGCTACTTGCTTACGAGGATTTAAGTAAAATTGATGCAACACAAGCAACGGTTATTGTAGATATGTCTGGTAACGGAGCAGTCCTAGCCCAATTGAATGAACACTTAGGGTCGCAAAGCACTTTCACCATTCGAGTGGGTCTGACCCATTGGCAAAAAGGAGTTGCTTTTACGGATGCTGCGGTTGGTCGCAGCGAAGTTTTTTTTGCACCGAGTCATATCCAACGGCGTTTAAAAGAATGGGGACCAGCCGTTTTTCATCAAAAAACGACGGATTTCATGTTAGCAGCGGCACAACAATTGCAAACTTGGTTAAGCTTTCGAACGCTCGATGGTTTGGAAGGTTTACAAGAAATTCATGCTGCTGTTTGTGAAGGGAAAGTACCTCCTAATGAAGGTTTAATTGTAAAACTGTAGGTTAAGTACTAATACAAATTAATGGCAATTAAATTTTTGTGAACTACTTAAGCATTAGATTGAAGAGGGCGGATTTCAACAAAAAGGGGTGATCGTCTAAAATAATGCTAGGATTATCGAATTTTCCAAGCTTTTTTAAAACATTTTATGCTATTTTGTGCGTATTAGATTATATACAATTGTTTTAAAATTGTTTTAAAAAAGCTTATACTGATTTTTCAGTGGCATCGCTAGAAAAAGTGATTTGATACCGCGCGAAAATACTGCTTACTTAGACTAGCTTACTTAGACTATTAATTTCAACCTATGCAAAACAATCTTAAATCCATTTTTGGCAACAATCATGGTCTTGATGATAGAAGTATTGACTTTCTGACTCGTGCTTTAGAAAAAAGCAACCTCCCCGGTTTTGATTACCTCGAATTTAAACAATCCGTTGCGGCTTTAGCTCAAATGAATATCGAAGAAGAAACGGCTATTAAGTCTGCGTTCACTACCGCGGCGACGATGGGATTGACTAAGGACAAACTTTTAAAAACGGCTGGACATTACAAAGAGGTGTTAGCCAAAGAAAAAATACAGTTTGATACGGCGCTACAGAATCAAATTCAACAAAAAGTAGCGGGTAAACAGGCGGAAGTGGCAAAATTGAAGGAGCAAATTGTGAAGCATCAAGAAAAAATCAAGCAATTACAAGCACAAATTGAAAAATCACAACTGACCATTGATGGTGCCGATGAGCAAATCAATACGGAACAAAGCAAATTAGAAGAAACGCAAAAGAACTTCGAAACGACGCACCAAAGCATTTTAAATCAAATTAATAAGGATATCGAAAATATAGAACGATATTTGTAGACTTGATAGAAAAATAAGATATTAGACGAATGGTTTTGTTAAACGACTTAGCGTCTAATCATCCTAAATCATATAAATATTACTTTACTCAACTGAATAATTAAACAACTATGGCTGACATGAGTCCCATTAATACTGAGAAATTCAAACAAAAATCATTTTGGCAAAAGCCAGAAGGCGTTACGGGCTCCATCTTTCTGATTGGTCTGCTTGCGGGTGGTGGTTTTTTACTATACAAAGCCCTTCCTGCCCTGATTGCGCTCACTTCTAATATTTTATATTTGAGTGGTATGCTGTTGGTTTTGGGAGCCATCATTTACATGGTTTTAGATCCTAAAATGAGAAACTTGGTTGGATACATGTACAAAAGCGTGATGCGCAGCATCACGGGAATGTTTGTAAATATCGATCCGATTGGTATTTTGAAGAGCTACGTAGATAGTTTGCAGGACAACTTACGTAAAATGAGCACACAAATTGGAGCGATCCGTGGTCAGATGCGAAAGTTGAAAACCTTAATGGACAATAACGAGAAAGAGATTAACAATAATATTAAGTTGGCGAGCATGGCGAAGCAAAAGTCAAATCAAAAACAAATGTTGTTGTCTACGCGAAAAGCGGCTCGTTTGAAGGAAAGCAACGCAAAATATGACGTGCTCCACAAGCGAATGGAAGTCATGTATCGCATTTTGACGAAGATGTACCAAAACTCTGAAATCCTTTTAGAGGATACGAAAGATCAAGTACAATTAAAAGAACAAGAACGTAAGGCCATTCACGCTTCTCACTCTGCTATGAAATCTGCTCGTAGCATTATTTCTGGTGATCCAGATCAACGAGCCATGTTTGATATGGCGATGGAAAGTATCGCGGATGACGTAGCAAATAAGGTGGGTGAAATGGAACGTTTCATGGAAATGTCTTCTAGTTTCATGGATTCGGTCGATTTACAAAACGGTGTTTTTGAGGAAGATGGTTTAAAGATGTTAGAGAAATTTGAAAAAGAAAGCGACCTCTTGCTGATGGGTGGAATGACCTCTGGAGAAACTTTAGATTTAAATTCTCCCGTTGCGAAACCAGAAATACGTAAAGACAATAGTAGCAATGATAGTAATTATGAGAATCTATTTGACTAGATAATTATTGCTCAAGGCTAAATAGAAACCCGCTTTCCTCTACGGAGAAAAGCGGGTTTTGTATTTGGTAGATCTCTATCTATCGCCTCATTTAATTTTGAGATAAAACCTACTTTTATTTCTATTACTCGCAACTAATGAATCCATTAACTATAAATATTATTGAATTTCTCTATATGCTTTGATTTGTTGATTGATAGTGTATTCTTGCATTTCATAATCCGTCGGGTACTCTAAAATCGACTTGTCTAAAATAATTTTAAATATATTATCTGGAATATCAATTGGTTTGATACTTTTGAGTTTCCTGAACGATTCTATTTGTTTATCTTCGGTATACTTCCGCATTTCAAAGTCATCTGGATATTCTGTCTGTGCTTTAACTCGTATAGATTCAAAAATATCTTCTGGAATATCGCTGGGTCTATTCCTTTTTAGCTTTCGAAATGCCTTCATTTGTTGTTCAATGGTATATTTCTGCATTTCAAAATCATTGGGATACTCTATCCGAGCTTTTTCTTTAATTATAGCTTGAAAGTCCTTTTTGTTATTACTAGCAATTTCCCGATGGGTGAATTTTGGTTCATCCATTTTCGCAAGATCGACTCGATCAATATTAGTTTCTTGAGGATTAAATAATATGTAATCATTCACCAACTCAATTATTGAAAGTCTAATTTTATTTAAAATTGTATCTCCTGGTTTTAAACCCATTCTATCTTCAACTTTCCACTTATACAAATTACCCGAAATCATTACAATTTGATCATAATGAGTACCCTCAGAATCAAATTGCTCCATACAGGATTCAATTGCTTCCTCAAGTTTGTTCTTGGAAATTAATTTTAATACATTTTCCTTGAAATTTTTATTACGCATTTTATTCATTTAATTAATTGCTGCAGATTCACCAACAATCAAAATCACTGTGGAGCAAACAACAATTCAATCAAGCTAGAATCTCCTTCGCCTTCTCCTGCATATACGCATAAGCCGCATCGTAATCATTCGGAATAATGCCATCCAAAATTGCTTCGCGAATAGCTGTTTTGATTAAGCCGACTTCCCGACAAGGTTTGAGGGCAAAAGTTTCCATGATGACTTCTCCCGAGATCGGGGGTTGCCAATTGCGGAGATGGTCGCTTGCTTCTACTTCCTTCAATTTGCTGCGTACCATCTCGTAGTTTTCGAGATACCGTTTGACTTTTGAAGGATTCTTAGAAGTAATATCTGCCTCGCACAACATCATTAAATCATCAATATCATCTCCGGCTTCGTACAATAAACGACGAATTGCAGAATCGGTAATGTTTTCTTTCGTCAAACTAATGGGACGTAAATGTAGTCGCACCAATTTTTGCACATACTTCATTTTACTATCCATCGGCAAGTGCATCCGTCGGAAAATTCGGGGAACCATCGTCGCACCGAGTGCTTCGTGACCGTGGAAGGTCCAGCCTACTTTGGGGTCAAACCGCTTGGTTGGTGGCTTCGCAATATCGTGTAAAATCGCTGACCAACGCAACCAAAGATTGTGTGTGTTTTTGCAAAGATTATCCAACACTTCCAAAGTGTGGTAAAAATTATCTTTATGCGCTTTTCCATTTTTAACATCTACGCCTTGCAAGGCAGCCATTTCAGGAAAGATGATCTGTAGCAATCCCGTTTTAAAAAGCAATTTAAAACCCAGCGAAGGATTATCCGAAAGGATTATTTTTTCCAATTCAATCGAGATGCGTTCTTTCGAGATAATATTAATCCGATTCTTGTACTTTGAAATGGCCTTAAGCGTATTATCTTCGATCCGAAAGCCAAGTTGGCTCGCAAAACGAATGGCGCGCATCATGCGCAGTGGATCGTCAGAAAAGGTTTTCCCAGGTTCGAGCGGCGTTTTCAAGAGTTTGACCTCTAAATGGTGTAAGCCACCAAAAGGGTCAATAATTGCTCCGAAGTTATTGCCGGACAAGCTCACCGCCAAAGCATTGATCGTAAAATCTCTACGATTTTGATCGTCTTCGAGCGAACCTTCTTCCACCGTGGGCTTGCGCGAATCGTAGCGATAAGATTCTTTCCGGGCGCCTACAAATTCTATTTCCAAATCTTTATGCTTAAGCATCGCCGTACCAAAACGCTTGTAGACCGCAATACGTGGAATCGGTCGCAGTTTGGAAGCCAATCGCTGCGCCAATTGAATACCACTACCTACGCAAACGATATCCATATCTTTAGAGGGGCGACCTAGCAAACGATCCCGAACATATCCACCGACTACGTAGACGGGGAAGCCGAGTTCTTCTGCGGCTTGCTCGATGTGCATAAAAATTTCTCTCTCGTATGTTTCAATATTAAAAACCAAGGGTTCTAAATTTTAGGTATTTTAGTTTCAAGACTTGTTTGAGCGGTTGGGCTTACCGAGACCAGACCAAGTCCGTATAGGTTGCTTCGATTTCATCTAATACGGCAAATAAAAATTCCGGTTCGAAGTTCGTTACCAATTTTGTTCGAAAAGGTTTGACGTTGGGCAATCCTCGGAAGTAATTGGAATAATGTCGGCGCATTTCGAGCACGCCTAAAGTCAATCCTTTCCATTCGATGGAATGACGTAAATGTTGTCTGGCAGCATCTACCCTTTCTTTGATTGTTGGTGGTGCGAGGATTTCTCCAGTAGCAAAGTAGTGCTTAATTTCTCTAAAAATCCAAGGATAACCAATACTTGCTCTACCAATCATAATTCCGTCTACGCCGTAGCGTTCGCGGTACAGTTTTGCCTTTTCGGGAGAATTGATATCTCCGTTCCCAAAAATAGGAATCGTGACGCGCGGATTTTCTTTGATTTTGCCAATTAAAGACCAATCTGCTTCTCCTTTATACATTTGCTTCCGCGTACGACCGTGAATCGACAAAGCTTTGATACCGACATCTTGTAATCTTTCGGCAACTTCTTCGATAAATTTGGTTTTGTCGTCCCAGCCTAGCCTTGTTTTGACCGTTACGGGTAAATTAGTCGAATCGACGACTGCTTTGGTCAACTTCACCATTCGATCGAGGTCTTGCAGAATACCTGCCCCTGCCATTTTGCAGACTACTTTTTTGACGGGACAGCCGAAGTTGATATCCAACACTTCTGGTTTGGCTTCTTCCACGATTTCGGCAGCGCGCATCATCGAATCTAGCTCAGCGCCAAAGATTTGGATACCGATTGGTCGCTCGTAATCGTATACATCTAGTTTTTGGACACTTTTTTTAGCATCCCGAATCAAGCCTTCCACCGAAATAAATTCGGTATACATCATATCACAGCCTTGTTTTTTACACAAGGCACGAAAAGGCGGATCGCTCACATCTTCCATGGGCGCCAATAACAAAGGAAACTCCCCTAATTCAACCTTACCAATCTTTACCATCTTATCAAAATTATGATTCTTTAACGTTATGCTAGTTTTTAGTAAAAAACCCAATTCAAGTTAACTTGAAGCACTAACTTTAGTTTTATACGCTTCGCCCGGCGGTTCAGCAGGCTTACGGCTCACAAAAATACGGTTTAAAATTTAAAGTTTCCTATTTTCATTGTCTAGAATAAAAAACTAGAATCTTCTTCTTCTAAAGGTTCTAAAGGACGCCTTTCTTGGCGCTACTTATTGCAGTTGTTTCAAAACTCCAAAAATGTTTACGAATTGATCTTTTTGCCCAAGCCTATCGCTGCTGGCAGGCTTGAACAAAAACTGCTGCTTACTTACGTGAAGGCAAAGCCTTTCTCCGCTGCTTTAGAATTATTAAACAACTTCATTTTATTATCCAAATCTCCAATTATCCAACCGTTCGATGTTCAAAATCGTTCCGTTTTTGATGATTTTTGGAAGAATCCACGGTGAAATCCCAAGGAGTATTCTTCAGAACAAAGAAAAACAAATGTGATTGTAGTTCTATATTTGAAAAAAGTTTTAAATTTGCTGTCCCGCGTCAGGATTTCGAGCCAGATGACTGCTGGGAAACCTGCATTTTGCTGTCTTCTGGCGGCAATTGCCGCAAAACCTTGACGTTTCTAAAGTATTCACAAAATCAGACATCCATGATCGCGAGCATTATTATTTGTTTTATCGTAGGTTACATTGTAATTGTATTCGAACATCCATTAAAATTAGATAAAACAGTTCCTGCCTTGCTGATGGGAGCGCTGTGCTGGTCTTTAATTGCTTTAGGGCACCTTGATGTCATGTATGCGGATCCGCTCAATCATGGTGGTGCACACAAAGCTGTTTCTGATTTTGAGCCCGTTTTACTCCACCACATTGGAAAGGTTGCCGAAATTCTATTTTTCCTCATTGGTGCCATGACGATTGTTGAACTGATTGACTTACACCGTGGATTTTCGGTCATTACGAATCGGATACAAACCACCAGTAAGATAAAAATGCTCTGGATCGTTTGTATTATTGCCTTTTTCATGTCGGCCTTGCTCGATAACCTTGCCGCTACGATTGTACTCGTTTCGTTATTGAGACGTTTGGTTCCTTTGCGGGAAGAACGCCTCTGGTTTATTTCAATGGCGGTGATCGCAGCGAATGCGGGAGGTGCTTGGTCTCCCATTGGAGACGTTACTACTACGATGTTGTGGATTGCAGAGAAGGTAACGACGGTAGGTTTGATCAAAAACTTGGTATTACCTTCGATTGTTTGTCTGGTGGTTCCTTGTGTAATTGCTTCCCGACTCAAAGCATTTAAGGGTAACATCTCCCCTGCCAATAGGGATTTCGATCAAAAAATTGAAGAAGAAAAACTACTAAGTAGTCGTACTATGTTGATTGTAGGTTTGAGTGCTTTGGTCTTCGTTCCTATTTTCAAGTCGGTCACGCACCTTCCTCCTTACATGGGCATGATGCTTTCTTTAGGCTTTGTATGGTTAGTTTCAGAATACGTTCACCCAGAAGAAGATTTCACGGCAGAGCGGAAAGCCAAATACTCTGCGCACTACGCTCTTTCTAGGATTGAGATGTCCAGTATCTTATTCTTCTTAGGAATTCTTGTAGCGGTAGCGGCGTTAGAATCAATAGCGGTTACTTCTGGCGACCATACGGTAGGTTTATTAATGTCCTTAGCGGAAGGCTTACAGGCAGCTGTTCCCAATCAAGATATCGTGGTAATTATGCTGGGAGTACTATCGGCAATCATTGATAACGTTCCTTTAGTTGCCGCTTCGATCGGTATGTATGTCCAACCAACGGATAATGACCTTTGGCACTTTATTGCTTATTCTGCTGGTACGGGAGGAAGTATGCTTATCATTGGTTCTGCTGCGGGTGTTGCAGCGATGGGCATGGAGCGCATCGACTTTATTTGGTACTTGAAGAATATTGCTTGGTTAGCGGCCCTTGGCTTTTTGGCTGGTGCTGGTGTCTTTATTTTGATGCACTAAGCATATTAAAATAATAAGCTCGTAAATCATAATCCCGAAGTTTCAAGTTTGAAGCTTCGGGATTATCGTTTACGGAAGTTGTTTTACCATAGTGCTAAGGTGTACTTGGATTTTGTTTGATTAGCCGCATGGAATCTCGGTCTTTTTAAGATGCACTGCGTTAGCGCCCAGCGTTATCTATTTTTCCCTCGCCGTGGAGTGGTCCAAAAATGTTTTTTTTTATTTTCACGCTTAGTAAAACTTTCCTATTTATAAAACGCTCTTATTCATTCCACTTGGAATTCAATTATGACATTTCTGCCCAAATGAGATTTCAAGTTTTACTTTTTTTGCCAAATTTATTTTCCATTTTCAAGCTATACTGGCATACTTCT
The DNA here is from genome assembly GCA_937951685.1 of uncultured Saprospiraceae bacterium. Taxonomy (GTDB): domain Bacteria; phylum Bacteroidota; class Bacteroidia; order Chitinophagales; family Saprospiraceae; genus CALFBG01. The sequence goes on from CALFBG010000219.1 coordinate 24,380, forward strand.
TGCATTTTTGTTGGTGTCGCTGCAATACATTATTTCTTCCCAACTAGCACGACACTCCCACTAATAAATTTACTCCCCTAGTTAAGTATCGATGCAATTTTGTGACAAATCAATTTGCTTTTAGTACTTGTTTTCCCCAATTATTACATTAAATTCATCATTCGATAATATACAAAAATATTGTTATAGCTCGTATTGGTTGTTTCTTATTTCCTAACTAGAAAACCAATATAACCATGAAAAACACGTTCTGTAAAAGAACCTGTTACACCATTTTTTAAACCATTTTTTTAATTTTTAAACATTAAGTACATTTTACATTAAAGCAAAAAAGGGACTGCAATAATATTGCAGTCTTTTTTTATTTCCACCCTCCCTTTCCTTATTTAAATCCTTGACAATCAGCCTACAAGATCAATAAAATTTGATAAAAACCCAAGTTTGGCAAAGCGTTTGCATAGCCATAGTCTAGTGGTTGATGCAAGATCTATCCACTATATTTTATTATACCGCACTTTAAATTGGAGAACAATGATAACTTACGATCACGTAAAAACCGTAATGAGTTCTCCCCCCACAAAAGATTTAATTGACCTTTACAATAAGATCAACAAAGTCATTTCTGAACACCCTAATTGCGTAACGGATGATAATCCGACTGAATTGTTGCAACAACCAGCATCCTTCTGTATCAGCGCAACCAGCATTCAAAGTCAATACGTTGCTTTTGTATTAGGAAAGAATAAGAAAGCAAAATTCCCGACAGCGGTGATGCAAGTTTTGTATAATATTGACACCGATTTCAAACTGCAATTTGGCAAGATTAATGGCAAGCAGATTGATGGATGTATTTGCTTAATCCATAAAGAAAAACGCAACTTTGACTTGCAAAAAGCCTACGATTATATTTATCGTTAATCCGTAAGTTTGCCGATACACTTTCTTTTTTACTCGCTGAGTAATTTAGAGAAATCCGCTACACTTGTTTGTAAGTTGTCGGTAGATAAATAGGTTTGTTGCCCTGCTTTATTGACTAAAATATAGTGTGGTAAAGTGGAGATTCGGCTCACTTCTTGGAGCGCTTGCAATTCTAAGGCAAAGATATTTTTGCCGACGATATTTTCCCGCGCTAATGCTTTTTTCCAGAGTTCCGTCGATTCGTCTAAGTTGACGTTAAGGAAGACGACACCTCGCTTTTCGAGTTGTTGGCGAACAGCATAAGTATCTCGAAAATTCTGCAAACACGGTCCACACCAACTTGCCCAAAAACTAATGTAGACTACCCTTCCTTGAAACTCACTAAAATTGATTTCGCTTTCATCGGGTTCCATTCCTTTAAAATTGGGAATCGTCGTTTTGGAAACGTATTTAAGATTCACTCCAAAAATATCATCTAGCGTATCGCTAAAGGCTGGGAATGGATTTGCCTGTTTGTAAGACTTAATTTTAAGCTGCGCCAAACGAGGATTGCTTTCCCGACTATAGCTATCAAGCATTAGCTTTGCCAACATAAAATACTTCACCTTCCCTGCCAAATTTCCATCAATAAAACGATAATACGCTAAATCTTGGTCGCGTTGATCGCCCGGCGATTCCAAATCGAGATAATGGATAAAACCATTCAGTAAATTCTGAAAGCGAGGATGCTCAATGACAGTTCCGTCGTTAATATCCACAGAGGCCAACACACCGTATCGCCCCCAATAAGTCCGTAAGGTACTTACATCGAAGCGGTCTTTATTTAGAAGAAAATAGGCGATTTTATTCGTTTCGGTATGCCAATTAATGAATTTATCAAAGTAGAAAAAAAGTTCTTTGTCGAGCTGTGCTTGGGTATTGAGATAGTTGCGTTGGTGCCGACTACGTTCTTCTATAATTTTAAAATAATCGTAGGCTTCGTATGATTTTGCCTTATAAGCAATCTCTTTTACAATCTTCGTCACTAAACCACCTTCCTCGTATTTTTCTGGTGCTTCTTTTTCAAAGTTATAAATGCGTCTAAAGTTAAAGAGGAAACTATTATCTGCGCTAGACTCACCGAAAAACTTGATGGTTTGCCGGGCATTGCCCCCCGTAAAGTTAAATTTAACGTTTTGCACCTTGTCGGCAATAAAAAGCTCAAAACTTTCTTCGCCGTAGCGGATGGTAATCCAATTTGCCGCTTCCAACTCACAAGAAATAGCAAAACCATTTTCGGCGTTGAGCTGAACTTGATAAATCAGTTGTTCCCCCGTTAAGGCTTCTTTAGTATAACCAAGCGTGAATTGTTTTTCGCTAGGTTCAAAGACTTTACCGATAAAGGAAACTTGGCGAGCAAATGAATTTCCTATCAAGAGGAAAAATAAACAGCAGAAGATAGCACTAATTTTCATATTTAGCGGATAGTTATGTTTAATATACTTAGATACAATTAAGTACTAAAATAAGTTATATTGGTTATTAGTTATACTTAGTGACAAAATTAGTTGGCAAGATAAAAAAAAGCGCTTTATCAAAATTGATAAAACGCTTTTTTTATTGAAGTTTGTCTCCTTAGGACTTACTCCGTACTATTTTTTTATAGCTGGTCTGATTACCAACTTTGAGTCTTAGATAGTAAATGCCATTCGCAAAACTAGAAAGATCTAAATCAAAAGTATGCGTATGCGCAGCAGGTGCAGCTTGATAAAGTAATTGTCGTCCCATTACGTCGAATAACTGCAAATCGAGTGCTTGTGCACGCGTGAACGTTAATTGTACCGTCGTATTTCCCGCCGTAGGATTTGGTAACACGTCAAATTGCTCTAATCCTCTAATTTCGGAAACAGCTACTTTCATATCAACGGTGATTAGTAAAGTTTTTGAACAACCATTCGCATCGGTAACGTCCACTTCGTAATCTCCTGCGACTAAGTCGGTAATAGATTGGGTAGTTTGTGCTGGACTCGTATTCCATAGATAGGTGTATGGTTCCGTGCCCCCCGTAACTGCAACACTCGCTGTTCCATTTGCCCCCGAGCCAACTGCATCAACAGCACTTCCAGTCAATAATAATTCATCCGGTTGTGCTACCTCAATGGTTTCCGTCGTTGTGCAATTATTAGCATCCGTGACGGTAACGGTGCTCGTTCCAGCGCCTAGATTATTTGCCGTAGCCATCATGCTCCCAGCGCTCCAAGCGTAAGTATAAGTTCCTGTTCCCCCTTGTCCAGTAGCACTAGCTTGACCGTCTAAAAAGCCAAAACAACTTGCATCAGCGAGCAATTGAGTACTAGCCGTTAGTGCTAATGGTTCCACTAACTCAACGGTAAGTACAACGCTACAATTACTAGCATCCGTGACGGTAACGGTATTCGTTCCCCCCATTAAATTATTTGCTGTAGCATTCATTTCATTATTAGACCAGAGGTAATTATAATTGCCGGAACCATTGTCAATACTAACCGTCGCTTGACCATCATTAAGTCCAAAACAGCTAATCGCGTTCTCCAAACTAACCGAAGCAAGCGCTCCGCCAACCTCTACATTATCAATCTGTTCACATCCATCAATGGTATTCGTTACCGTCACCGTGTACGTTCCAATGGCTAAATTATTAACCATTGCCGTTGTCGCGCCATTGCTCCAGATAAAGCTGTAGTCCGTACTATTTCCAGTTACAGCAACCATTGCTTGACCATCTGTAGCCCCTAGGCAACTGATATTCATAGGATTGAGTCCCGTAATAAAATTTGCTTGTTCCGAAATATCAACACTGGTCACTTGTGTGCAATTGTTGGCATCCGTAATGGTAACGCTGTGCATTCCTGCCGTTAAACTGGCGGTAGCATTCGTTTCATTATTATCCCATAGGTATTGATAAGCTCCCGTTCCGCCCATGGCAGTTACCGTAGCCTCGCCGGGTGTACCACTACCACAAGCTGCGGGCATGGTTTCCGTTGCTATTGCCGTAATGGCGATAGGTTGCGTAATTGTAACTTCGTCGATAGCGGTACAATTATTAGCATCCGTGACCGTAACGAAATAAGTTCCCTCTGCTAAGCCCATGATTGTACTCGTCGTCATCGCATTTGACCATAAAAAGCTATACATTCCCGTTCCACCGGACGGCGTCGTCATCGCGATTCCGTCCGTTCCGCCGAAACAGCTTACAGTATTCGTTGCTACTGCGGCAATCAAAATAGGATCCGTTTCATTAACCATGAAGGTCTCTTCAAAAGTACAATCATTTGAGTCTGTAACGGTAACGTTGTAAGGGCCGGCGGCTAAACCAGATAACATATTCGTGGTCGCATTATTACTCCATTGATAAGTATAGCCTGCTGCCCCACCCATCATGGTTAAATTAATACTTCCCGTTGCCTCTCCTGCACAATTTGGATTCATTATGTCAATCGTATTTACAAGCATCTCGCTGGCCTCGGCAATCGTTGTAGTAGCAACTACTGTATTCCCACCACAATCCGTCACCGTAACGGTGTAATCACCTGCTGCCAGATTGGAAAGCGTTGCCCCGGTGAGGCTTCCATCATTCCAATCGAAGCTAAGTTGATTATCTGCCCCTAGTCCGCCAGAGAAATCAACCGTAATTGTTCCATCTTCATTTCCATTACAAAGTAAAGGACTATTGGTCGTCAGTTGATTAATCAAGAAAGGCTCTGGGGTAAAGCGCCAGTATTCTTCTCCGAATCCAATGCCAAAATGCACGACAAAGATCTGGTCTCCGTCCCGCTTGATGTATTGAGGCTTATACAAACCACCGTTAAATTCTTCTGAGGGCAACTCTGTCACCACGAAAGTTTCGTTGGTCACTGGATTAGAACGCCATACTTGCCATAATTTTTCGGGCTCAAAAGCCGTAAAGTAAAGGTCATCGCCATTGACTCTAAAGTTGAGTGGATTTGAAAACTCGGGACCGGGGTTAATATCTTTTACAAGAACCGTATTTTCTGGCGTTCCATCTGTTTTCCAGAGTTCTACACCGTGAACCGATTCAAAAGCTTCAAAAAATAAGGTATTCGCAACTTCTGCGATAATTTTAATATTACTACTATTGAATCCGGGGTTGATGTCTCGAAGGAGAAACGTTCCACCGTCCGTTCCATCACTACGCCATAGCTCTAAACTATTCATACCATCACTAGCGATGAAATAAAGTAAGTTCTCGCCTGCGTAAAAGTCTGTGGCGAAGGAACTATCTTGTCCGGGATAAATATTTTCTAGCATTAAGTTTGGCATTGCGGCACTTCCATCTGTCCACCAAAATTCAGTTCCATTAACGCCATCATCAGCCGTAAAAAACAACTTATTACCAATGCTAGTCAGCTGTGTTGGAGTAGAGCTTTCAAAACCGGGGCGAATATCTTGTACCATTACCGTTCCTGCTGTGGTGCCATCACTTTGCCACAATTCGCGACCATGTAAGTCATCGTTGGCGGTAAAGAAAAGTTTGTTGGCGGCAATGACAAAGTTCGTTGGAGACGAGCCACTAATACCGGGAATAATATCTTTGACCAATTGAGTTCCGGCGGCTGTCCCGTCGGTCCGCCAAAGTTCATAATTATTATCCGAAGTTCGAGCGCTGAATAAAAGTACCCCATTCAAGTTGATAAATTCGGTAGGCGAACCGCTACTTGTCCCCATATCAATATCAAGAACCAGTTGTGTTCCGGCCTCGGTACCATCCGTGACCCAGATTTCGCGACCGGCGCTTTGGGTGGTTGCACTAAAGAATAATTGATTACCAACGACCGTCAAATTCCGTGGATTAGAACTAAAAAAACCGGGATTCACGTCTTTGACCAAATTGGTGCCTGCTTCGGTGCCATCGGTGACCCAAAGTTCCACACCGTCTCCATCTTCTGCGGTAAAATACCATTTATCGCCCAAAGCAGTAAAATTGCTCGGGTTAGCAGAATCAGAACCGGGATTGATTTCTTTGAGGACTACGGTACCATCAGTGGTACCATCACTACGCCATAATTCTACGTCGGAACCATCCCGCGCAGTAAAGTAGACAATATCTCCAATTTCGAAGAGGTATTCAATGCTAGACCAACCTCCATCGGGGTTGATATCTTTGATCAATTCGGTTTGAGCCGCTAGTGGAGTCGATAAATTAAATTGTAGTACTACAATACAAAAGAGTAATAAATACTTATTCGTGTTCATGGGAAAGTAAATTTAGGAATTGCAATAATGCATATCAATATTAATGTATATCGCAAAAAACATAGAAAGTGCTGCTAATAGTTGTTTTCCTGCTTAAACGTACATTGATAATCAATTCCTTGATTGAAGAATAACCTTGATTTAATTAAACAAAATATTTGCCAAGTTGAAGGCTTTGGCGATTTGGGGACTCTTTAAGCTACAAAGATAGTAAATTCACCATAATATAAGTATAATTTTTAATCCATTCCCAAATATAGCCGTCGCAAAAAACTGCTTAATAAGCTGACTATCAAAATTATACACGATAAGTTAATACAGCTATTCCTTTGGCTAAAAGGCATAGCAATCCTGTTATGCTAAAGTAAATTTGGCATTTATAAAGGTCATTCTCCCGGCGGATTTACTGTTTTACCCCTTTAAGGGTACAAACATTTTCCGCGAGTGCCCCATTCGTGATTTCGTAGGTAAATTTAAGAATACTCCCTTCAAAAACGGCAGTTCCTTCGATTTGATAACCGGGCGTACCATCCCAAACTAAATTTTGTAAAGGCACCGTAAGATTCGTTTCATTCACCGTAGCTTCCAAAATGGAATACCCTTCAATTTCAATATATACGGAGGTAAAATCCTCGGCGAGTGCAATGATACGCATGGAAGGCGAACTCATTCCGTTGGAGCAAGTACGATCCGTTCCATAATTTCCGACGTAAGCGTCGCGATGAAAAGTACAAGACTTATCATCTACATTTGCATCCGGATTGTAATTCGTCGCTTCCGCAATGGTACAACCATCGGTATCCTTGGAACAACTTGTTTGACAAAATAATACGGGTAAACATAGCAAGCAGTATAAAAGCTGCTTGGCGGCAAGATTTAGATTCTTCATGATATTTTAAAATTTGGCTTTTTAAAAGTAATGAAAAAATCTTATTTTATAAAATAATCTGATTGACTTATTTTTGGAAGTTGTTATCCATAAGCTAGTTGTCCTAAAAATAAGAACTACTCCACGCTGCTAAGAAGCGACTATTGCAACACCATCGCGCCGGGAATCTCCTAAGGCAGATAATTGTCCGTCTTTATTTTGGATAATGTGAACCCCACCATAAAACATGGATTTGCCTTGCCAAGCTTTAAGCTCATCTTGCAAATCTGCAGCTTTTAACTCCTCTTCAAAACCATGCTCTACGTTAAAAACACCATGCTCTAGATGCACGCGGGGGTAATTAACCGCCGCTGCTAATGGCAAATCGTAATCAATCAAATTCCGCAAAACTTGCATCATCGCCGAAGGAATGCGACTTGCCCCTCCCGAGCCCAATACAAATGCTACCTGTTCTTTGGCATCGAGTACAATCGTCGGGGTTACCATTGAGGATAAGCGAACATCCCGTTCCCAAGAGTGAAAACCATTCGGCAGCAAAGCCGCTTCTCCGAGCATATTATTCATATGAATCCCTGTATTCTCGGCGAAATAACCACTGCCTTCTCCGATTGTGGTGGTCAAGCTAATTGCATTTCCCCACTGATCAACGACGTTGAGGTGTGAGGTACTTCCTCTTCGATTGGTAAACCGATGATTAGTTGGTGGAGGCAATTGATAAGCTTCTTGTAAGGCTAAGCCCAGCGCCTGAGGATTTCTTGGCACTTGATTGACGCGAGCAAAGCTTTCGTATAATTGTTGTAAATGAATGGTACCTAATGGATTTTGACCTGGGTTAATTTCTGCTACGTGTTTTAATTGCAATGCCATCGTTGCGCCTCCCGTACTAGGCAAAGGATTCGTCAAGACGGTATGCTTGCGATACCCAAAACGTAAGGGTTTCCGAACGGCAACCTCATACTCCGAGAAATCTTCCATCCGCAAATGACCACCGAATGCTTGATGATCTTTTACAATTTTTTGGGCAACTTCTCCTTCGTAGAAAGCACGTTGTCCTTCTTCCGCTAGATAAGCTAAAAAGTCCCCTAATTCCGGCATTTTTAGCAAATCTCCAGTCCCAAGCACTTCTCCTTCTTTAAAAAAAGCCGCCGCCGCTTGCTCATCTACCCGAAAAACATTTTCTAGCAATTTGATATCTAATGCTTGAAAATTATTAACTCGTACGCCATTTTTAGCGTGATCAACAGCGGGCTGTACTAAGGTTTTCATCGGGATGGTTCCAAAACGTTCCTGTAAGGCATAAATTCCCGCAATGCTTCCTGGAATAGCCGTAGATCCTTTTCCCAAATAAAAATGTTCGATCATATCACCAAAGTCAACCGCAATCGGAAAAAACTCTATCTCCTCTACCGGACGTTTATGCTTGGGCGTTTGACAAAAGAAATCCAAGACTACTGACTTTCCGTCGGCTTGGTAAACCGTTGCGAAAGCACCACCACCACCGGAAGCCATACAAGGTTCGGTCACAAAAGCAGTGAGGTAAGCGGCAATAGCAGCATCGACAGCATTGCCGCCTAATTTTAAAATTTCTTCGGCGGTAGCAGCAGTGATTTCATGTCCCGCAGAGATTGCATATTTCATATG
>CALFBG010000220.1 GCA_937951685.1 uncultured Saprospiraceae bacterium
AAATTTAATTTTGAAATGATGTTTTAAGAGTATATCTACCGAATAAAGTGTCTGTTTTGTACGAAATCAGTCGAGCAAAAACTAGGCAGTTTTGAGGTTTTATTTGTACTTTTGTACGAAATTTGGCGCGATCAGAGGAATTGTTGAATATCGATGATGAGGTTGCGGGCTAGATTTTGAGATAAGGGCAATGATGGGAGTTTTACGAGCACATGGAGTAGTATGAAGATTAGGACGCCTAATATTTCCTAACCAAAGAAATCAAAAAAATATGACAGATAACGTAGTGATTAAGCGCGATCAAGCAAAGCGTCAACCGCTTAGCAAGGCTTTTATGAAAGAAGCCCTCGAAGATTACCGAACTTGTTGTATTAGCAGAGAAACGAGCTTGCTCGGTCGAAAAGAGGTGCTAACAGGAAAAGCTAAGTTTGGGATTTTGGGAGATGGAAAAGAAGTTCCGCAAGTAGCCATGGCACGCGCCTTCAAAAAAGGAGACTGGCGGTCTGGTTATTATCGAGATCAAACTTTTATGTTCGCCTTAGGATTATCTACCGTCGAAGATTTCTTTGCACAACTCTACGCCGATGCCGTCAACGATCCCTTCTCAGGTGGTCGTCAAATGAATAGTCACTATGCTTCTCCTAGCGTCGATCAAAATGGCGAATGGACACAACATACCGCAATTCACAACATCTCTTCAGATATCTCTAGTACGGGTGGACAAATGGCTCGTGGGCTTGGCTTAGCGTTAGCGTCTAAGAAATACCGCGAAAGTGAAGCTTTACAAGATAGTACGGGCTTTTCTCACTTAGGAAACGAAGTCTGTTTTTGTACCATTGGGGATGCTAGTACTTCGGAAGGCGTATTTTGGGAAGCGATCAACGCCGCTTGCGTCATGCAAGTTCCAATTGGAATTTCTGTTTGGGATGATGGCTACGGAATTTCTGTTCCCGCAAAATACCAAACCACAAAACAAAGCATCTCAGAGATTCTTTCGGGTTTCCAATTAAATGAAAAAGGGGAAGGAATGGATATTCACGTAGTGAACGGTTGGGACTACGTAGCCTTGAGAGAAATGTATAATACTGGAATTGAAAAAATTAGAACGACACATATACCCGCCCTTTTCCACGTGAAGGAGCTGACACAACCACAAGGTCATTCTACCTCTGGTTCGCACGAAAGATACAAGTCGAAAGAAAGATTGATTTGGGAAAGAGAAAAGGATTGTATCTTAATGATGAAAAACTGGATGATTGCATCGGAAATTGCAACCGCCTCCGAGTTAGAAGAAATTGAGCAAGAGGCTAAAACCTACGTGCGAGCGTGCAAGGCGAGAGCTTGGGAAGCTTTTAGCAATCCCGTAAAAGAACAAATTAACTTGGTCATTGACATTTTGTCAAGCATTAACTTTCCGGATCCTAATTCAGCTACTCAATTTATTAAGGAATTAAATAGCCTGATCAATCCTACTTTAGGCGAAACCTTGCAAATCGCTCGAAGAGCACAATTTCAAGCCATTGAACTTACCGGAGCAGGAAAAGAAGCCTTGTCTAACTGGATTGCAGAGATGAAAGACTTAGGTCACGAGCGTTACCATACTCGTTTGTATAGCGATTCTCCTAAATCAGCTCTACGAGTGCCCGTCGTTCCTGCTGAGTTTTCGGAGGATTCTCCTGTGAAAAATGGTTACGAAGTTTTAAATAAACTTTTTGATGCTAAACTAAGTAGTGATCCTAGCTTTTTTGCCTTCGGGGAAGATGTAGGATATATTGGAGATGTGAATCAAGGTTTTGCCGGTCTACAAGAAAAACACGGCGAAAAACGTGTTTTTGATACGGGAATTCGAGAGTGGACGATTATGGGACAAGCGATTGGTATGGCGATGCGAGGACTACGACCCATTGCAGAAATTCAATACTTGGATTACTTGATCTATGGTTTAGAACCTTTGACGGACGATTTAGCCACTTTGAGATATCGAAGTAATGGGCTACAACAAGCACCTGCAATTATTCGAACGAGAGGTCATCGATTAGAAGGAATTTGGCATTCTGGTTCTCAATTGGGAATGTTGATACACGCTTTGCGTGGCATGTATATTTGCGTCCCTCGAAATATGACTCAAGCGGCCGGTTTTTACAATACCTTACTACAGTCGGATGATCCGGCTCTCGTAATCGAATGCTTAAACGGCTATCGTTTAAAAGAAAAATTTCCGGATAACCTTACTAGTTTTACCGTACCCTTGGGCGTACCTGAGGTGCTTTCGGAAGGAACGGATGTGACCTTGGTCACTTACGGTTCTTGCGTGAGAATCGCTCAGCAAGGAGTTGCTTTATTGGCACAAAAAGGGATTTCGGTAGAATTAATTGATGTGCAGACGCTATTGCCTTTCGATTTGGAAATGGGAATTCTAGCTTCCGTGAAAAAAACGAATAGAATTGTCTTTTTAGATGAAGATGTACCTGGTGGCGCAACTTCTTACATGATGCAACAAGTATTGGAAGTTCAAGATGCTTATCGCTACTTAGATACGGAGCCGATAACGATTACGGCTCATGCGCACCGTCCACCATTTGGTTCTGACGGAGATTATTTTTCTAAGCCTAATCCAGAAGATGTTTTTGAAGTGATCTATAATATCATGCACGAGGCGTCACCACAACGATTTCCTAGCATGTAAGCTTTCGATGTAGCGTTGCAGCAGTAGGTTCACGATTCAAATGGTTTATGAAAATTGAAAAAGTAGCAATTCCTAAAACATCAATTTTAGCGCCACGCAAATATGATTATGCGGATAGCTATCGAGCGGCAATCGCTGACCCTGAAGGTAGCGTGGATTTAAATAGGATTGCTAAGGCTTTTTTTACTGCTGCACCTGCCTGGATAGCCTATTTATTTGAGCTAAGAAACAAAATCGTTGCGTTAATTGGTTTGAAAACGGGCGCCGCAGTCGATGATCCCGCAGCAGTATTGGCTAAAGCAAGCTTTCAAACCGGTGATCAATTAGGGTTGTTTGAAGTCTACGAACGATCAACACAAGAAATGATTTTGGGAGCGGACGATCAACACTTAGATTTTAGAGTTTCTTTGTTTTTAACGGAGGTCGTAGCGGAACAACGCGAATTAACAGTCACCACGATTGTTGATTTTCATAATCGTTTAGGGCGGATATACTTCTTCTTTGTGAAGCCATTTCACCAATTAATTGTCAAACGGATGCTAAAAGCAATGCTACACGATTTAAAGTCAAACGGATAGCTCATCGTTGTTGTTCGTTACGCGTTGCTCAAAAAAAATTATCATTTAGCTGTATCTATTCTGGTATTTTCGATTTTATGCCACCTAGAAAACGTAATACTTTCCTAAAAATAAACTTAAAATTCAACGGATATTAGCTTGAATTTCTTTCCAATCATCTTTTTTTAGCTAAAACGAACAGATAATACTTTTTTGGAATATGTTTTGCAGCTTTTCAAGCAGAAATCCCCTTCAGTATACTTTGAATGTGGTTTTTGAATACTATCATTGTTCCTCCTTTGTGTCTTTAATGAAATTGTTTAAGCATATAAAATGATCTTTTACAGCATTATTGAATGCTATTTACACAAGTAATCAAAGGCTATTTCAAGCTTGAATAGCGATGTCCACGATCCTTTTTGATCGTCAGCAAATTGACTTTTCCAAATTTAGAGGGACGATAATATGAAATTTAATTTTTATATTTGGAACGCAAGTATTTTTATTACAAATTTGTGGATAGAATAAAGGCTTTACGATTGAATTGTTTCGAATTATTGTTACTAGCTTGTAAATCTTAGTTCAGCTTGCATTTTTTCCGAATTTTTTCAAAATATGTTTGAGCGGTACTCGAAAAGGAGTCTTTATTAAAAACCTGTATAAAAACTTAACTATTTTACTTTGTCAGATAGCCTCGTAATCATACCTACTTATAACGAAAAAGAAAATATTGCGAAAATAATTGCCGCAGTATATGCTTTAGAAAAATCTTTCCACATCTTGATTGTGGATGACGGTTCTCCAGATGGAACGGGGCAAATTGTAAAAGATTTACAAAAAGTACATACGGATAGTTTATTCCTTTTGGAACGTGCAGGAAAACTTGGTCTTGGTACGGCTTATATCAATGGTTTTGAGTGGGGTTTGGGTCGATCGTATCAGTACTTTTTTGAAATGGACGCTGATTTCTCTCATAGTCCTAAAGATTTATTGCGTTTATACGAGGCTTGTGTCGGTGGCGCCGACTTAGCGGTAGGATCGCGCTACGTTAAAGGTGGGAAACTTGAAAATTGGCCGATTGATCGGATTCTACTATCTTACGGTGCTTCGTGGTATGTACGTTTAATTACGCAAATGCCCGTCAAAGATCCAACGGCAGGTTTTGTTTGTTATCGTCGCGAAGTTTTGGAGGCATTAGACTTATCGAAGATTAGCTTCATCGGATATGCTTTTCAGATTGAAATGAAATTTGCCACGCGTTCACTAGGCTTTCGCATCGAAGAAGTGCCGATTACCTTTGTCGATCGGGTAGAGGGGACTTCCAAAATGAACAGTAGTATCATCAGTGAAGCCATGAAGGGAGTAATCCAAATGCGATGGAATAGCTTTTTTAATGCTTATAAAAAAGAAGCACCTTCTTCTTTGGAAAATAAAACCGATATCTCTTAACGATAAATCTCCTTTCTCCTAAAATCATCCATTAAGTACTAAGACAAATTAATAAGTAAAATAATTTGTATTGGTATTTACCGTCTTTTGATTTTAAATACACAGTGTATTAAACAACTGCTTTAGTAAAAAAAGTTGAAAATTGCATCTTATAAATTTTTAGCATATCTTGTCGCAAGTTTATACTCTTTTTAGATATATAACATACTGAGAAAAATGATCTTAAGAATATAGGTTTTCCTTTATATTCTAAGTCCCAAAACCGAGATAAGATGTTGCTATTCCAAGCTTCAGCCCTTAGTCATTCACTGAATTTTAGAGATAATTTACACGTCGCATTTTTTTAACCATAAACTTGTGGAAAACTTTTTTTGCGAAATTGGTGGGAATTTGTGGTAAGTTGTGGGAATTTCTGTTATTTTTGAAGCAAGATTTGTAAAAAAACGACTTAATGTCTCAAATACTTGGTGAATTTGACTGCAAGATAGACGCGAAAGGGCGTATGAGGCTTCCTTCTACACTACTCAAAAAGTTGGTAGAAGGAGAAGGGGAGAGCTTTGTCATTAACCGAGGGTTTGAGAAATGTTTGGTTTTATACACCAAAAAAGAGTGGGAAAAGATTACTTATCGCATTAACAAGCTCAACACTTACGTGAAAAAGAATCGAGAGTTTGTTCGGTATTTTTATCGCGGTGCCACGGAGGTAACGCCAGATAGTGCCGATCGAGTTTTGCTGACGAAGCGTTTGTTGGAATATGCAGGGATTGATAAAGATGTAGTACTCGCACCAATTAAAGGTACGATTGAAATTTGGGCGAGAGAACGATTTGATCGAAATGTAGAAGAAGAACCAGAAAACTTCGAAGCCTTGGCAGAAGACGTAATGGGAGATTTAGAGGATGAAAACGAAGTAATTTAATGGAATATTAATGGAATATCACGATCCAGTCTTATTGCCCGAAAGTATTGAAGCACTAAAAATAAAGGAAGATGGCATTTACGTTGATATCACTTTTGGTGGCGGCGGTCATTCCAAATTAATTTTAGATCAATTAGGCGCCAAAGGGCGACTATTCGCTTTTGATCAAGATGAAGAAGCGGTAGCAAATGTTTTTTCGGATGAACGCTTACATTTCATTCCTCAGAACTTTCGCTATCTCAAAAAGTTTTTGCGCTTAGCAGGCGTTACACAGGTAGATGGAATTTTAGGAGACCTTGGCGTTTCTTCTCATCAACTGGATAAAGCCGAACGAGGTTTTTCGTATCGTTTTGAAGCGATGTTGGACATGAGAATGAATCAACAACAAGAACGAAAAGCTAGTGATATTCTAAGTGATTATACTGCGGAAGACTTGCAGGAAATGTTCAGCAAGTACGGGGAAGTGCGGAACGCAAAAACTTTGGCTAAACATATTGTCGCTAATCGACACCAAAAGAAGCTGCTCACGATTGGAGATTTTTTACAATTATTAGCGCCTTTAATTCGGGGTAACCGAAATCGTTATTTAGCACAGGTGTTTCAAGCGTTAAGAATTGAATTGAATGAGGAACTTTTAGTATTAGAAGAGTTTTTAGTTGAAGCCAATGAAGTCCTAAAACCGAAAGGTCGGCTAGTTTTGATTTCTTATCATTCTTTAGAAGATCGCTTGGTAAAGAACTTTTTGAAAACGGGTAATGTGGATGGAAGTTTTACGCAAGATTTTTATGGAAATATCGAACGTCCTTTTAAACTCATTACCAAAAAGCCAATTTTGGCTTCGGATGCTGAAATCGCTAGGAACCCCAGAGCAAGAAGTGCAAAAATGCGGATTGCCGAGAAACCAAGTAATAAGAAAGATTAATTACGATAAAAGATTGAATTTTAAATAGCTTCAACTGTAGCGCACGCTTTAATTGGTCTATGCCTAGAAAATTAAATCGATGCACCACTCGAAGTACCGGTTGTAATTTATGGCAAAAGAAAAACGAGTTAAAAGTTATATGGCGCTGGGTGATCTTAGCGCTTCTTTGATCCTCAAGAATTTACCCTTTGTCTTTTTCTTGAGCTTTTTGACGGTGATTTACATCGCAAATTCTCACTACTCTGAAAAAAAAGTACGTCAGATTCAAACCTTGCAAAAAGAAGTAAAAGAGTTGAGATGGCATTATATGGCGCTAAAAGCCGAGCTCATGTTTAATAGTAAAGAATCTGAAATTGCCAAACGGGTAGCCCCGCTGGGTTTACATCCCAGAAAAGGCAAGCCGAAAAAAATTAAAATTAAGAAATAAGGAAAGCTTGTCCGCGAAACATGAATATTAAAAACGAGGTACTAATACGGATTTATATTGTCCTAGCGCTCATTTGTATCGTAGCCGTAATCATTTTTGGGAAAGCTATTCAGATTAGTGTCGTAGATGGAGAAAAGTGGAGAGCGAGAGGAGATAGTTTATACGTAAAATATCTTCCCGTTAACGCGGAAAGAGGAAATATTTTATCAGAAGATGGCAGTTTGTTAGCCACTTCACTACCGTTCTTTGAAATACGAATGGACTTAAAGTCCACTGCCATGAGTGACGAAGTTTTTCAACAAAACCTCGACTCGCTTGCCGTTTGTCTAGCAACACACGTGTTTACTGATTTTACCGTCGGTGGAATGCGAGGATACCTAGAGGAAAAACGCAAGAAAGGAGAACGCTATTTGTTGATTAAGAAAAATGTTAGTTATACAGAATTAGAACGAATTTCTAAATTCCCACTCTTTCGACTCGGTCGCTATAAAGGCGGTTTTATCGTCAAACGACAAAGTAAACGGGAAAGACCTTTTCGGATGTTAGCACGTAGAACGATCGGTTACGTTAGAGAAGGTGCCAAACCAGTGGGTTTGGAAGGTTACTTCGATCAAATACTCGGCGGTACCGCGGGGAAACAATTGATGCAACGGGTATCTCATAATACTTGGATACCGATTAATGATCTTACGGAAATCGAACCTGAAAATGGAAATGATATCGTCAGTACCATTGATGTCAATTTGCAAGATATTACCCACGAAGCGCTCTTGCGAGGATTAAATTACCACCAAGCAGACCACGGAACAGCTATTCTGATGGAAGTGAAAACGGGGGCAATTCGCGCCATTTCTAACATCGGAAAAGTGAAAAATGGTTGGTCCGAGCTTTATAATTATGCAATTGGTTCGGCTACAGAACCCGGATCTACTTTTAAATTGGCCGCCATGATGGCTTTGTTGGAAGATGGCTACATCAAATTGTCCGATTCCATCAACCTAGAGCAAGGTCGCGCAGATTTTTTTGAAGAAGTGATGCTCGATGCTTCTTATCACCGCCTAGATTCTACGACGGTGAAACGAGCATTTGAAATCTCTTCAAACGTTGGTATCGCTAAACTGGTACAAAAACATTACGGAAGAAATAATCCACACGGAGAAAAAAATAATGGGAGTCGATTTATTCAACGCTTGAAAGACATGAATCTTCATATTCCACTAGGAATAGAAATTGAAGGGGAAGCTTCGCCTTACATCAAAGATGCTTACAGCGAAAAGGATGGATGGAGTGGAACAACGCTGCCTTGGATGTCGATTGGATACGAGTTAACGATTACGCCGTTGCAGTTGCTAAATTTTTATAATTCGGTAGCCAATAACGGGGTCATGATGAAGCCTTATTTGATCGATCAAATTCAAAACTTCGGAGAAGTAAAAGAAGTTTTTAAGCCTACGATTATCAAACGAAAAATTGCCAGCAAAAATACAATTGCTCAAGCACAAGAATTACTCGCAGCGGTAGTTAGCGACGGTACGGCTCGAAGCTTAAAATCTAGTAAATATAATTTTTCTGGTAAAACGGGAACGGCGCAAATCAATTATCGAAAATTTAAGCCGAAAGCAAATATTCGATATCAAGCTTCTTTTGCCGGTTATTTTCCTTCGGAAAATCCAATGTATTCTTGCATTGTGGTAATTACTGATCCGAAACAAAACGGAATCTATGGAAGTGAAGTTGCGTTACCTGTTTTTAGAGAAATCGCAGATCGTTGCTTTGCGACTAAAATTCAATTGCACGAAGCGATTAACCTTACGCCAAAACCGAAATTGACAAATAATAAATTACCCGTCGGAACCGTAGGGAAAGTGGAAGATTTAGCGCAAGTGATGGACCAAATTGATTTGACTTATTATCCATTTACTAAAAAAGAATGGGGCGTACTTAATGCCCGTTCGGATAGTTTGCGAATTCAATCGAGAACCTTATCTAAAAATGTAGTGCCCAATGTCAACGGAATGGGCTTGAGAGATGCACTATTCGTTTTAGAAAACCGAGGGTTATCCGTATCCATTAATGGATATGGAAAAGTCGTAAGACAATCAATCAAACCCGGAACGACGATAAAAGGACAGACGATAAAAATAACACTGAGATAGAAGCATACGCTTAGACAAGATTATTTGTCAAAGCCTCAAAAATAATAAGTAACAGACTATAACACTATAAAAAGACTAGTGATAAAAATTTAATCCTTACGGGAAAGATGACATTTCACTAGTTAACAAAAAGGCGATTACCCGTCACACTATTAAAACACTAAAAGTGTCTAGCAAAGATGATTGTTTACAATGATTGACGCTGGCACTAAACTTTTTGAAACACTATTAAAAATTAGTTAATGCTTTGCAAATACTGAAAGACATATTAACTAAACTAAACGTAAGTGAGACCATCGGCGAGCATACAAAACGCATCGAAGGAATTGTCTTTGACTCCCGCAAGGTAGTCAAAGATAGCTTGTTCGTCGCTATCAGAGGAACGCAAGCCGACGGTCATCGCTTCATTGACAAAGCCATCGAGTCTGGTGCAAACACAATCGTTTGCGAAGCACTGCCCTCACACTTTGAAACAACAGTTACTTATTTGAAAGTCCCCGATAGTGCGGAAGCACTCGGGTTATTATCCGCCAACTTTTATGGTCATCCTTCGGGAAAAATGAAGTTGGTAGGAATTACTGGAACGAATGGAAAAACAACTACGGCTAGTTTGCTGTACGAACTCTTCACGGAGTTGGGCTACAAAACGGGGCTGTTGTCCACGGTAGAAAATCGAATTGGTAAGCAAATTATGCCTGCCACACATACTACACCAGACGCGGTTAGTTTGAATGCTTTACTGAAAGAAATGTACGATGCTGCCTGCGATTTTGTTTTTATGGAAGTGAGTTCACATGCCATTGATCAACGTCGGATTGCGGGATTAACTTTTGCGGGGGGCGTTTTTACGAATATGTCGCACGATCATTTAGATTACCACAAAACTTTTAAAGCATACATTTTTGCTAAAAAGCGATTTTTTGATGAGTTGCCCGCTACGGCTTTTGCCCTGAGTAATAAAGATGATAAAAGAGGAACGGTAATGGTACAAAATACCGCTGCGGCGATTCATTACTACAGCTTGCAAAGCTTGACGGATTTCAAAGCTAAAATTTTAGATAATAGCTTGAATGGTTTGCATCTAGAAATTGATGGGCAAGAATTTTTTGGAAGACTCATTGGAACTTTTAATGCTTATAATACCTTAGCAGTATACGCTACCGCGATTTTGCTAGGCATGGAAAAAACGGAGACACTCGTCGCCTTAAGTCGTTTGAAAGCGGCAGCGGGGCGATTCGATTATCTCATCGAACCACAACGAAAAATTATCGGGATTGTAGACTATGCGCATACACCCGATGCTTTGGAAAAAGTACTGACGACCATCGACAAACTCAGAAAAGGAACCGAACGCATTCTTACCGTCGTAGGATGTGGAGGCGATAGAGATCGGACGAAAAGACCGATCATGGCGGCAGTTGCTTGTCAATACAGCGATCAAATTATTATTACTTCGGATAATCCACGGACAGAAAATCCACTTACGATTATGGAAGAAATGGAAAAGGGAATCCCGGGGGATGCTCAAGCTAAAGTGCTTAGCATTGCAGATCGTTTACAAGCCATTCGTACGGCGTGCCGTTTGGCGAAAGATGGAGACATCATTCTAGTTGCCGGTAAAGGCCACGAGAACTATCAAGAAATAAATGGAGTTAGACACTCCTTTGACGATAAAGAAATATTAAAACAAGAATTAATGTCTTGATGCACTCGTTGCAGAAAGACTATTATCATTCTCAGATTCATTTGAACAGTTTGCAGCGGGCAACTTATGTTGCCTGCTGTAAATACTATCAAAATTAAAAGGACTAACGAGAAAATCTAAGAAGGGAAAAATGTTATATTACCTTGCCAAATTATCAGGCGATGAGACCATCATCCGCTTATTCGAATACATCACATTTCGTGCTGGCTTAGCTATTATTTTATCCCTTTTAATCTCCATGATTTTTGGTAAGAAAATTATCGATTATCTGCAACGATTACAAATTGGAGAAACGGTTAGAGATCTGGGACTAAAAGGACAAAAAGAAAAAGAAGGTACGCCGACGATGGGCGGTATTATCATCATCATGGCCATTATTATTCCTTGTTTACTCGTAGGAAAAGTATTGGATAACATCTATATCATTCTCATGCTAGTAGCTACCTGCTGGATGGGAATTATTGGGTTTGTTGAT
This sequence comes from uncultured Saprospiraceae bacterium, assembly GCA_937951685.1. GTDB lineage: Bacteria > Bacteroidota > Bacteroidia > Chitinophagales > Saprospiraceae > CALFBG01. The sequence continues at coordinate 11,297 of CALFBG010000220.1, forward strand.
GATTATATAAAAGTATTTAAAAAAGATAAAGAAGGCTTAAAAGGTCGATTTAAAATCTTAGGACAAGTTGTTTTGGGATTATTGATCGGCGTAGTGATGCTTTCTCATGATGACATTAGAGTCAGAATGCATCCCTCCGTAGCGCAGGAAAGAGGTTTTACGGATGTGGATTTGAAAATGGTAAACGTAAGAGGACAAGAGCAATTGATGGCTTATCCCAAAACGACCTTGACGAACGTACCTTTTAGAAAAGGGAATGAATTAGATTATGCAAATTTTTTACCTTTTCTGAGCAAGAAACGGGCGCAAGATTTGGCTTGGTTGATTTTTATTCCTTTGGTAATTTTGGTGGTGACGGCAGTATCGAATGCCGCTAATTTAACGGATGGATTAGACGGTTTAGCAACGGGCGTAAGTGCGATTATTGGAGCAACCTTAGGTGTACTGGCGTACGTTTCTGGAAACTCGATCGCCGCAGATTATCTGGGGATTCTCTTCCTTCCGGGAACGCAAGAGTTAGTTATTTTCTCTGCCTGTTTCTTGGGAGCTTGTATTGGATTTCTTTGGTACAATTCTTACCCCGCACAAATTTTTATGGGCGACACGGGAAGCTTGACCTTAGGAGCAATTATCGCTGCGTTAGCCATTTTGATTAGAAAAGAATTATTGATACCGATCTTGTGTGGAATATTTTTAGTTGAAAACCTTTCCGTCATTTTGCAGGTATCGTATTTTAAATATACAAGAAAGAAACACGGTGAAGGTCGACGTATTTTTTTAATGTCGCCGCTTCATCACCACTACCAAAAGAAAGGAATCCCCGAGGCGAAAATCGTAACTCGGTTTTGGATCGTAGGGATTTTATTGGCAGTATTAACTATTATTACTTTGAAAATCCGCTAAGAGATTAGTGTGTTTAAAAGCTAACTCATGAACATTGTCATTCTTGGTGCCGGAGAAAGCGGTCTAGGAGCAGCACTACTAGCCCAACAAAAAGGCTATACGGTTTTTGTTTCCGATTTTGGCGCGATTGCACCAAACTATAAAACTGAGTTAGAAGAAAATAATATTCCTTACGAGGAAAAACAACATACAACAGAGAGAATTTTAAAAGCAGGGGAAGTTATCAAAAGTCCTGGAATTCCAGACACCGTTCCGATTATGATGCGGATTAAAGCGGAAGGTATTCCAGTGATTGCTGAGGTTGAATTTGCTTTTAGATTCATTAACGATGCAAAGGTAATTGCGATTACTGGAAGCAATGGGAAAACGACTACTACAAATCTTACCTATCATCTACTCCACACTGCTGGATTGGACGTCGCTATGGGAGGAAATGTCGGTTATAGTTTTGCCCGACTACTTACCCAAAAACGCAGCGCGTATTATGTGCTGGAATTAAGTAGCTTCCAATTAGACGGCATTATAAACTTTCGACCCGAGGTAGCCATGCTCCTTAATATTACTCCCGATCATTTGGATCGCTATGATTATCAAATGGAGAAATATATAGCGTCAAAGTTTAGAATTACCCTTAATCAAAAAGCAACGGACCTTTTTATTTATAATAGTGAGGACCAACGCATCGTTGATTTTATGGCAACTAATCGGGTGGTAGCCCAACCGTTGCCCGTCGGAGCAGAAAGTTATAACGCGCCTTATTTGCAAGTAACCGAAGCGCTCCGAATTGATCTGCGAAATTGTAGCCTAAAGGGGCCACATAATAGATTTAATGCTAGATGTGCGATTAAAGTGGCAAAGCACTACGGAGTGAGCGATACGCTAATTCAAACCGCTTTGGAAAGTTTTGTTAGCGTACCACATCGAATGGAAATGGTGAGAGAATTGGATGGCATTAGCTATATAAACGACAGTAAAGCAACAAACGTAGATGCCGTTTATTTCGCTTTGAAAGCAATGGAAAAACCGATCGTAATGATCATGGGGGGGCAGGATAAAGGAAATGATTACGAATCGTTGCTCGCTTTAGTAGAAGAAAAAGTAAAAGTTATGATTTGCTTGGGCTTAGATAATACCAAATTACTAGCAAACTTTTCGCCTTTAGTTGAAATCATAGTAGAAACGCAAGACGTGGAGGAAGCTGTACACTTAGCAAAAAGGTACGCGACCGCAGGAGATGTTGTTTTGTTGTCACCCGCTTGTGCAAGTTTTGATTTGTTTAAAAACTTTGCTGCACGGGGAGACCAGTTTAAAGCGGCCGTTAATGCCTTATAAGAATAAGTTTATCATTTGAACAATAGTTTATGTCCTTAGGTACTAGAATTTATGCTGAATTGCGGGGAGATCGTACGATCTGGATGGTAGTAGCCATCCTAGCGATTGTCTCTATTTTGGCAGTGTATAGCTCGACGGGAACGTTGGCGTACAAACATCAAGGTGGAAATACAGAGTTTTATCTGTTGAAGCAATTTGCCTTCGTCGCTTTTGGTTTGTTCTTAACCTACATCTGCTATTTGTTGCATTATACGCAGTATTCTAGGGTAGCTCCGGTACTTTTGCTACTCTCCATACCACTGCTAGTGTATACTTTAGCTTTTGGAATTGAGATGAACGATGCACGACGGTGGATAGAAATTCCCGTGTTGCGAATGACGTTTCAGACCTCGGATTTTGCGAAGATGGCGCTGGTGATTTACGTAGCGAGAGCCATTTCTTCCAAACAGGAATATATCAAAGATTTTAACAGTGCTTTTTTACCAATCATTGTACCGATCTTGATTATCTGTGGTTTAATCGCTCCGGCGGATTTATCTTCTGCCTTAATGTTGTTTACAACTTGTTTGATTATGATGTTTATCGGAAGGGTAGACATGAAGTATATTATCCTGTTGTTCTTCTTAGGAGTTGTTGTTTTTGCTTTTCTGATTATCATTGGACATCTCTATCCCGAGATTGTTCGTTCTGATACTTGGATCTCGCGAGTACAAGAATTTATGACCAACAGTGACGGAGACTTCCAAACGCAACAAGCAAAAATTGCGATTGCAGAAGGATCATTTTTCGGCTTAGGACCAGGGAACAGTATTCAACGGAATCACTTACCTGCTCCTTTCTCAGATTATATTTATAGTATCATCTGTGAAGAATATGGCTTATTTGGTGGATTTGTTATCCTACTCTTATACGTACTCTTATTTTTTAGAGTGGTAAGTATTGTTACGCGGAGCCCGAAAGCTTTTGGTGCGATGCTCGTCGTTGGATTAGGCGTTAGTATTGTGATTCAAGCGTTGGCAAATATGGCAGTTTCGGTAGATTTAGTACCGGTTACCGGTTTGACTTTACCATTGATTAGTATGGGAGGAACATCTTATTTATTTTCTAGTATCGCTTTTGGGATGATCCTAAGTGTGAGCCGATACATTGAAAAGACAACTGCTTAGCTATGAAAGTAATTATCAGTGGCGGCGGTTCGGGTGGACACATTTTTCCAGCAATTGCAATTGCCAATGCCTTAAAAGAGCGAATACCAAATCTTGAGGTGCTATTTGTGGGCGCACAAGGGAAAATAGAAATGGAAAAAGTCCCAAAAGCGGGATATAAAATCGAAGGACTCTGGATTAGTGGTTTCCATCGAAAATTGACAACACGGAATTTAGCGTTCCCTTTCAAATTGTTGAGCAGCTTGTGGAAAGCATATCGAATCTTGCAAGGGTTTCAACCAGCAGTAGTGATTGGAGTAGGAGGATTTGCGAGCGGACCAACGCTGAAAGTAGCTACTTGGAAAGGAATTCCAACGCTTATCCAAGAGCAAAATTCGTATCCAGGCATTACCAATCGCTTGTTGGCCAAAGAGGTGAATACGATTTGCGTTGCTTACGATCACATGGAACGGTATTTTCCAAAAAATAAAATTGTACGTACGGGAAATCCAGTACGACAAGATATTGAAATTACAGCCGCTAAGCGGAAAGCCGCTTACGAATATTATAAACTTGACCCAACGAAAAAAACGATTTTTCTCTTCGGAGGAAGCTTGGGCGCAAGAAGTTTGAATGACGCGATGTTGGCTAATGCTGACTTAATTGGTCAGCAAAATCAAGTGCAGGTGCTTTGGCAAGCGGGTAAGCTTTACATCGAGGAGTTTGCAGCTTCTGCGACCGCAAAGTTACCAAATGTGGTGGTGAAAGCCTTTATTGATCGAATGGATTTAGCTTACGCGATGGCAGATGTAGTCATTTGTCGAGCAGGTGCACTAACAATTTCAGAATTAAGTCTTTTGGGCAAAGCTGCGATTTTAGTGCCTTCTCCCAACGTGGCGGAAGACCACCAAACGATGAATGCCAATGCTTTAGTCGAAGTGGATGCCGCAATTTTGGTGAAAGACAAAGATTGTGCTAATGATATGATTATGAAAGCTTTATCTTTGTTGAATGATGAAATGCAGCAAGAAGAATTAGCTAAAAATATTACAACTTTGGCAAAACCAGCAGCGAGTAACGAAATTGTAGATGAGATTCTAAAATTGGTGCCCGGTAAGTTAAAAGGGTAAAGATTAGAAGTTAATTTAAAATAGAAATATACATATAATAAAAAACGGCATATAATTTGAAATAAAAATATGTTAGTAGACTAATTTTAGTGCTTTGATTTAGAAAAATTAAGCAAGAAATTAGTAGCAAAAACTGAAAAATTGAATTTAGAAGCGATCAAGAAAGTATATTTTATCGGAATTGGCGGAATAGGAATGAGTGCCATTGCAAGATATTTTAATACGGAGGGAAAGGAAATCTATGGTTATGATAAAACCGCTTCTAGCCTGACCAAAAAGTTGGTCGAAGAAGGTATGACAATACATTACGACGCTGCGGTGGAGCATATTCCTACAGGAATTGACCTCGTGGTCTATACGCCCGCCGTCGGAGAAGATAATGTTGAATTGACTTATTTTAGAACACAGGGTTTTGTGATCAAAAAACGGGCAGCCGTCTTGGGTATGATTAGTCAGCAAAAACGCATGATTGCGATTGCAGGGACACATGGTAAGACGACGACTAGCACGATTACAGCACATCTGTTGAGAACGGCAGGACTTGATTGTACTGCTTTTCTGGGTGGCATTGCTACTAATTTTGCGTCCAATTTTGTGTCAGGAAAAGGCGAATGGGTCGTCGCAGAAGCGGATGAATACGATCGTTCTTTTTTGCAACTGAACCCAGAGATCGCTGTAGTGTTGTCGATGGATGCGGATCATTTAGATATTTACGGCAACGAAAATAGTGTGCGGGAGAGTTTTAAAGCATTTACCAAAAAAGTAAAACCGAACGGGAAAGTTTTTTTGAGAAATGGTTTGACAATCAACTACGACAAAAACGATATGGATACAATGCCACATCGGAATATTGATTTCAGTAGTTTTGGGGTAGAAGATGGACTCTATCGAGCAGAAAATGTAAAAGTAAGTGAGGGACACATGGTTTTTGATTTTGTGAGCCCGATCGAACAAATTGAAAATATTCGCTTCCCTTTACCGGGGCGACATAACGTCGAAAATGCGAGTGCCGCGATTACGATCGCCTTACAGTTAGGCCTTAGTGGCGCGATGATAAAAAAAGGATTAGCTTCTTTCAAAGGAATTAAGCGACGGTTTGAAATTGTTTATCAAGATGCTAAACGGACATACGTTGATGACTATGCACATCATCCTGTAGAATTACGAGCGGCAATTAGAGCAGCGAAGCAATTTTTTCCAGACAAAAAAGTCACGGGAATTTTTCAACCGCATCTCTTTAGTAGAACGCAAGATTTTGCGGCGGAATTTGCCGCTGCTTTGGATGAATTGGATGAGGTACTTTTGATGGATATTTATCCAGCGAGAGAAACAGCCATTCCGGGAGTAACGTCAGATTTAATTCTGAAACAAATGAAGCAAACGAATAAAAGGATCGTTTCAAAAGCGGAACTATTATCCGTTTTGAAAACCAAAGAAATTGAAGTATTAATCAGCTTGGGCGCTGGAGATATCGGTACTTTCGTTTCTGCGATTAAAAATCAATTAGTGCATGAATAAGCGTGAATTAAATAGATTGCTAAAAAGACTCTTTTGGATCGCACTCTTCTTTGTGGCCATCGGATTCATCTTTTGGGCAGCTGAAAAAAAACGCAGCGCTATTACGGCAGAAGTCGTAATCACGATTAAGGATCTTCCGGATGGGAGTAGCTTACTGAATAAACAGGATGTTCGATTGAAAATTGAAAGACATTTTGGTTACCATTTAGAAGGAGTGCCCTTAGGACAATTAGACGTGGAGCGGGTAGAAAGAGTATTGGAAGAAGATCCATTTATTTTGGACGCCAACGTTTTTGTCGATGCTAAAAATAGAGCGAACATTGAAGTGGTTCAACGAATGCCTATTTTAAGATTGATTGACAAAAATACGCAACACTATTACTTAGATAAATCTGGTCGACAGATGCCCTTGTCCGAACATTTTACGGCGAGAGTATTGGTGGCTACGGGAAATATTCCTCCCTATACCCCCGATTTCGATCAGCGTAAGCAACACGTGTTAAAAGATTTATTTGCTTTGACCAAAGATATTTTAGCCGATGAGTTTATGAAGCCTTTGGTTGAACAAATTTATATCGACGAGCAAGGGGAGTTTATTTTAATTCCCAAATTGGGGAAACACAAAATTATTGTCGGTGATTATGAAAATACCGCCGCTAAAATTGAAAACTTGAAACACTTTTATAAAGAAGGCATCCCATACGAAGGATGGCGCAAATATAAAATCATTAATTTGAAATATAAAGATCAGATAGTTTGTACAAAAGCTTGATCAAGAAGGGAAAAACTTGTCTCAGGCAATTGCCGAAGTTTTTGCAGGAAACTTCAATACAAAATTATCAAATTGGAAATATCCACTATCTTAAAAAACGCTATATACTATGACGGATAATTTAAACACTATGCACAAATCAGACGTAATCGTCGCGCTGGATATCGGAACTACAAAAGTGTGCGCACTTGCCGGTAGAAAGAACGAGCACGGCAAACTAGAAATCCTTGGAGTTGGGAAGGTTGAATCCAACGGAGTTTCTCGTGGTGTCGTTTCAAACATTGAAAAAACAGTCAAAGCTATTGCTGAAGCAGTAAGTGCTGCGGAACGTAATACCGGACAAAAAATTAAGGTCGTACACGTTGGTATCGCGGGTCAGCACATCAAAAGCTTACAGCACCGAGGTATTCTAACGCGAGAAGATGACTTGACAGAGATTAGCCAAAAAGATATCGACAAGCTAATCAACGATATGTATAAGTTGGTATTACCACCGGGAGATAAAATCCTACATGTAATTCCACAGGAGTATACCGTAGATAGTGAGCAAGGTATTACAGATCCAATCGGAATGTCAGGGGTTCGCTTGGAAGCTAACTTTCATATTATTACTGGGCAGATTACAGCTTCTAATAATATTCATCGTTGTGTAGAGCGCGTAGGCTTGAAAGTCGCAGATATGACTTTGGAACCGATCGGTTCGGCAGAAGCGATCTTGAGTCACGAAGAAAAAGAAGCGGGTATTGCTTTAGTTGACATTGGTGGTGGTACTACGGATATCACGATCTTTCAAGAAGGTATTATTCGGCATACTGCGGTAATTCCTTTCGGCGGAAATGTGATTACCAACGATATCAAAGAAGGCTGTACCGTCATGCAACAGCAAGCTGAAAAATTGAAAAGAAAATTTGGCTCCGCAATGGCCGAAGAAGTATATGATAATCGAATTATTACAATTCCAGGTTTGAAAGGACGTGAACCCAAAGAGATTTCTGAGAAAAACTTGGCGCGAATCATTCAAGCAAGAGCAGAAGAAATTCTGGATTATGCGGTCTGGGAAATTCGACGTTCTGGTTTTGAAAGAAAACTAATCGGTGGAATCGTTTTAACCGGAGGTGGCGCACTCTTGAATCACATTGATAAATTATCTGAGTTTCACACGGGCTACAGTACTCGGATTGGCTTGCCAATTGAAAAACTAGCTCATGGTTATCAAGATAAACTTTGTAGCCCGATTTATGCAACTGCGATTGGATTGTTAATCAAAGGTATTAAAGACGCAGAAAGCGGCAAAGTTGTATACGAAGATTTAATCGAAGCAGAAAAAGAAGAAAAAGAAACGATTGTAGAAGAAACAATCGAAGAAGAAGTATTACAAACTACAGAACCAGTAGACAATAGCGGACCAAAGAAATGGTACGAAGAAGTATTCAAAAAAACAAAAGAATGGTTCGAAGCAGAACCAGACGCTGAATTTTAAAATGAATCTTTAACAGGAAGTCGTTTAACGGTTTCCTTACAAGTAAGAATGATAATAGTATTTTCATTAATTTTTAATCCCTCTAAAATTCTTTAATCATGATTTTCGATTTACCAAAAGAAGAAGGATCAATCATAAAAGTAATTGGTGTTGGTGGTGGTGGAAGTAATGCCGTTACCCACATGTTTAAGCAAGGCATCGTTGGCGTAGATTTCGCCATTTGCAATACAGATAATCAAGCTTTAGAGTTGAGTCCTGTTACCACAAAAATTCACTTAGGCCCAGAACTCACCGAAGGGAGAGGTGCTGGATCTAAACCTAATATTGGACGACAAGCTTGTATGGAGTCCATCGAGGAAGTAAGAGGCTTCTTAGAACAAGATAATACAAAAATGTTGTTTGTAACCGCCGGAATGGGTGGTGGTACGGGTACGGGCGCAGCACCGATCATTGCCAAAACAGCACAAGAAATGGATGTTTTGACGGTAGGAATCGTCACGATGCCTTTCACTTTCGAAGGTCGTCGAAGAAAGACGCAAGGAATGGAAGGATTAGAGGAATTGAAAAGTAATGTTGATACCTTGATCGTCATTTCTAACGATAAGCTTCGTCAGATTCATGGAAATTTATCCATCAGTGATGCTTTCGCGGAAGCAGATGATATATTAACAACGGCAGCAAAAGGAATCGCTGAGATTATCACGGTACCTGGTTACGTCAACGTGGATTTTGAGGATGTTAATACGGTTATGCGTAGCAGTGGTGTAGCGATTATGGGAACCGCTTCTGCGGAAGGAGATGATCGAGCAAAGCGCGCAGTGGACGAAGCGTTGAATTCGCCACTTTTAGAAGATAATGATATTCGAGGTGCACAGCACATTTTATTAAATATTACTTCGGGTACGAAGGAAGTAACAATGGACGAAATTTTTGAGATTACAGAATTCGTTCAGGAAGAAGCAGGATTTGGAACAGACTTGATCTGGGGTAACTGCTACGACGAAACACTAGGCGAAAAAATTAGTGTAACGCTAATCGCTACTGGCTTTGAAAGAAATAAAGAGTCCGTCGTTAAAAGTCCAGCAGAAAAGAAAATTGTAGTGTCTTTAGATGACGAACCGGTTGCACCAGAACCTGCAAAAAAAAAGAGTATTTACGATTTAGGCCATACTGAAACGACGGATGCTAGAACATTTGAGTTTGATGATCTAAAATCTTCGATTTCTAAATACGACCGCGATCGCTATTCTTACGAAGAGCCTTACATTAAAAGTGAGGAACAACGTAAAATGGAAGAAGAACGCAGACATCATCATAATTTAGAACAACAACGTCGGGAACGACTAAGAAATTCTAACGTCAAATTGAACAATCCTAGAAATGTAGTGGACTTGGAAAATGAGCCTGCTTATCTTCGACGCAATGTACAATTAGATGATATTCGTCATTCTTCGGAACAGGAAGTTTCCAAATGGACTATTTCTGGAGAAGAAGAACCAGAGTTGAGAGCAGATAATTCTTTCTTGCACGATAATGTAGATTAAAACGCAAGCGTAATTCGCGCATCAAGCTAGTCAAAAAGCTTAAGCATTCAGTTGCTTAAGCTTTTTTGTATTTAAGGGAAAAACTCGTTCGTATTCTTCGCAAAAGTAGGTCGTTAATCAAGAGTAGTTTGTTGGCGATTTGAATGTATATTGTTTTGTATTTAGTTGTTGCACCATCGAATTTCTATTTAGAATGAAAAATCACTATTAATAATTAGTTTTTTGCCATTGGTTGATAGAAAGCTATTTTTTATCTAAAAAAAATAACAATTAGATTTCTTTTCATGGAGTATTGTGCTTACATTTAGTAGATTGTTTTAACAAAAATAGTTTTAAATGAAAAATATCATACTA
>CALFBG010000221.1 GCA_937951685.1 uncultured Saprospiraceae bacterium
TTATGTTACAGGTCTTTTCGATGCCGTTGACATCCAAGGAAGTCGTCATTTTGGCTTGATGTCTACGATGTCTGCCGACTTAGGAAATACGGTGCTTTATGGAGCATTAGCGTCAGGAGGAAGTTTGCATATCTTCTCTAAGCATATGCTTACGAGTGCTCCTTTAATTCAGGAATACTTTGCCAATAACCCGATTGATTGTATCAAAATTGTTCCTTCTCACTGGCGGGCACTAGAAACGGATAATGGCTTGTTATTACCGAATCGAACCATCATTTTTGGAGGCGAAAAGTTGCCAGTAGCATTAATTGATAGAATCAAATCAGTAAATGATCAACTAGAAATTATTAATCATTACGGACCAACAGAAACCACGATCGGTAAATTATTGCATCGTGTAGATTTAGATCATAGTTATAGCAATATACCCATTGGAAGACCATTTTCAAATACTTCGGTTTACGTTGTTGGTGCTAATAATGCACTCTGTCCTGTTGGGGTACCTGGTGAATTATTGATTGGTGGCGCAGGGGTCGCAAAAGGATATTTAAACTTACCAGATCAAACCGCAGAACGATTTATCCCTAACCCATTCAAGCAAGGATCGGACGAACGCTTATACCGAACGGGAGATTTCGTTTGTATGCGCGCAGATGGAAATATTGACTTTATCGGTCGGGTAGATAATCAGGTAAAGATTCGAGGATATCGCGTAGAATTGGGGGAAATTGAAAAAATGATGACCAAAAATCCAATGGTAGATCAAGCCGTCGTCATTGCGCAAGCTGATAATGCTGGAACAAAACGCTTGGTGGCTTATGTCGTTCCTACCGAAGATTTTGATAAGGTAGAAGTTCAAGCTTTCTTATCAAGCCATTTACCAGAATACATGGTGCCAACCATCATGGTGGAGTTAGCAGAATTACCACTGACTGCCAATGGTAAGATTAATAAAAAAGCCTTACCAAATCCGGATTTGTCAAGCATGGTCAAAACGGAATTTGTTGCGGCACGAAACGAATCGGAAGAAAAATTAACTGCGATTTGGAAAAATATTCTAGCGCTAGATCAAATTGGGGTGTTAGACGATTTCTTTGAACTAGGTGGTCACTCTTTATTGGCGATTAAAGTAGTTTCGGCGATTCGTAAAGAAATGGCCGTCGAGGTGGGAATCACCGATTTATTCGAGTATGTTACTATTGCCACTTTAGCTGAATTTATAGCAACAAAAGAAACAACGGCTTTATTACCAACAATAAAAGCAACGGAACGTCCCGCACAAATACCTCTGTCTTTCGCACAAGAACGCTTATGGTTTATTGATCAATTAGAAGGAAGTACGCACTATCACGTACCTAGCGTAAATCTTCTTGGCGCCGATATCAATCCTAAGTTATTAGGAATGGCGATTAAAGATATCGTGAATCGACATGAAGTTTTACGAACCGTTTTTAAAGCAGAAAATGGAACGGTTTATCAAACGGTATTACCAAAAGATCAATGGAAACTCGACTACGAAGAAAAATTAGGGATTGCAAAAGAAGACTTACAAGAAATTGTAAAAGCGCAAATTAATACTCCATTTGATTTGTCTCAAGATCACATGATCAGGGCTAAAGTAATTAAGATCTCTGAAGCAGCCTACGTCTTAGTTTTGGTCATCCATCACATTGCAACGGACGGTTGGTCAAGTTCAATCTTCTATCATGAATTGATGGAAACTTACAAAGCTAAAACGCAGAACTTGTCCCCTAAGTTAGAGCCCCTTATCGTACAATATGCAGATTATGCCATTTGGCAACGTTCTTATTTGGAAGGTACCGTGTTGGACGATCAATTAGCATATTGGAAAAATAAATTACAAGATCTCGAAGTCTTACAATTACCAACGGACTTTAAACGACCTGCTATACAAAGTACTGCTGGCGCTCGTTATAGCTTGAACTTAGAGGAAAAAGTTATTCAGGGTTTGCAAAGGGTAGCACAACAAGAAGGGGTAACGATGTTCATGTTATTACTAGCCAGCTTTAAACTCTTGCTACACAAATATTCAGGGCAATCAGATATTACCGTGGGTAGTCCAATTGCGAATCGTACTCAAAGTGAAGTGGAAGTGTTGGTTGGATTCTTTGTAAATACCTTAGCATTGCGGTCAGACTTAAGTGGAGATTTAAGTTTTGATGAATTGCTGCAACAAGTTAAGGCAACTACTTTGGAAGCTTACGACCATCAAGATGTACCCTTCGAAAAAATTGTAGATCAAATTTTAACGCAGCGAGATAGAAGTCGAACGCCAATCTTTCAAACGATGTTTTCTTATGAGCACATAACAGAAACACTTTCGGAAGATATATTCGCAGCGAATTTACCAACGCAAGCCGCGGAGCATTTAGGGGAGGAACTTTTCGCTTATGACATTGCGAAATTCGATCTTACTCTTGGCGTCGTCGAAACGAAAAATGAGCTTTCCTTCAGCATGGAATACTGCGTTGATTTATTTTTGGAAGAAACCATTGGGCAAATGATGGAACACTTCCAGGTATTATTGACTTCCGTTATTGCTAATCCAAAAGTAAAATTGGCAGAACTGGCGTTGGTTGGAGCTGAAGAGCAAGCCGCTTTATTAGCAATCAATGATCGGGTAGTAGTAAGCTATCCTGCAAAGGAAAGTGTGATAGATTTATTCGAAAAACAAGTAAGTAAAAGTGCGAATCATACTGCGGTACAATTTGGGGCAACAAGACTCAGTTACCAAGTTTTAGAAGAACGTGCGAATCAGTTAGCCCATTACCTCGTTGCAAAAGGGGTGACTACAGGGTCAATGGTTGCACTATGTTTGGATCGATCTGTTGAAATGGTGGTAAGCTTATTAGCGATCTTAAAGGCTGGAGCTGCTTACGTACCGGTCTCGACTCAGCTTCCCAATGCTAGAATAGTACAAATTCTGGATGATATAAGACCAAGTTTGATACTAACAAATAACTTAGAGGAGGATTTATCGGCAAGTTTGCAAAAAGCTGCCGCGGAGCGAAAAATTGAATTCGTAGCAATAACTTTAGAAAAAGCCGAAATTGAAAAACTTGCTACAACTAGGGGAGCGAGAACGACGGATGCCGATAGCTTACTCTATGCTTTATTTACTTCTGGGTCAACAGGAAAACCTAAATGTGTATTGATTAAAAATCAATCGGTTGCGCGGTTAGTCTTTAATCCAAGTCTTGGATTTTTAGATGATACGACGGTTTTATACCAGTATGCTCCTTTAGCATTTGATGCTTCTACGATTGAAATATGGGGCGCACTGCTCAAAGGTGGTACGTTAGTGGTCAGTAGTCCTCAAGCAAAAACGCTAGAAGAAATTGCGGTAGAATTGAAAACGACGGGAGTTAATACCTTGTGGTTAACGGCAGGTTTATTTCACTTAGCTATTGATAATTGCTTGGAATTATTCGCTGGTCTTGACGTTATTTTATCCGGCGGTGATAGCATCGTTCCAGAGAAAGTTGCGGTACTTTTATCAAGGTATCCAGGATTGAGTTTTATCAATGGTTACGGTCCTACGGAAGCTACGACTTTTGCCACTACGAATAGAATTGATCAGTTAAGCGATCTTGATTTAGGGTTAAACGTAATTGGTAAACCGATTGGCAATACGAAAGCTTATGTATTGAACTATGATACTATCCATTTAACGCCCAAAGGTTGTTATGGGGAATTGTGTTTGTCTGGACCTGGTCTTGCGATTGGCTATTTGAATGACGAAGCGTTGACGGCAGAAAAATTTATTCCTAATCCATACGATACTGGCGCTTTTGATCGCTTATATCGAACGGGTGATTTAGTGAGATGGTTAGCGAATGGGACAATTGAATTTATAGGTCGTAAGGATGCACAAATTAAGTTGAGGGGTTTCCGAATTGAGTTGGCGGAAATTGAAGCTGCGATCCAAGCTTCTTCACTCGTTCAAGATTGTGCGGTGATTGCTATAGAAGATCAACACGGGCTGAAGCAATTAGTGGCTTACATCATTCCATTTGGAAGTTTCGAAAAAGAAAGCTTACAGGAAGCATTGCAAACGCAATTACCAGATTACATGATTCCTGCACTCATGATTCCAATGGAAAGCTTTCCACTAAATAAGAATGGTAAGGTCGCTCGGAAACAATTACCTCGACCGGAACTGGCAGCATTTTCGAACAAAACTTACGTAGCACCAAGCAACGAAGTGGAAGAAAAACTTGCCTGTATTTGGAAAGATATTTTAGGGGTAGCAAAAATTGGAACAAGGGATAATTTCTTCGAATTGGGCGGACATTCTTTATTAGTGATTAAGGTCGCCGCTGCGATTCGAAAGGAACTGCATATTGATCTAAGGATTACTGAATTATTTGAAAATACCAACATCGCTACCTTAGCGCACTTGATTAGTACTAAAGAAAGCACGAGTGAACTACCCGTGATGGATCGTATCGAAGATCGTCCCGTGCACATACCATTGTCCTTTGCGCAAGAACGCTTATGGTTTATTGATAAATTGGAAGGTAGTACACATTATCATATTCCATTTGTACAGCGTTTAGGAAAGGAAGTGGAGCCTAAGTTTTTACGATTGGCAATTGAGGATATTGTAAATCGCCACGAAATCTTGAGAACCGTTTATCAAGAGGAAAATGGAACCGTTTATCAAAAAGTCCTTGAAGCGAACCAATGGGAATTAGCATACGAAGAATTGCCTAGTATTACTAAGGCCGCATTGAAAGGAATCATTGAAACGGAAATTAATACTGCTTTTGATTTAGCCAACGATCATATGATCCGGGCTAAGTTAATAAAAACTGCTGCGGAAGAATACCTCTTGATTGTAGTGATGCATCATATTGCCACCGACGGTTGGTCGCATCCAATTTTCTTCCATGAATTGATGGAAATTTATAAAGCGAAAGTCCAAGGTTCTCCTAATAACTTAGCAGATATAGCTATCCAATACGCAGACTATTCGATTTGGCAGCGGGCGTATTTGACGGGAGCGGTCTTAGAAAAAAAGTTGAACTACTGGGAGCGTAAACTAGAAGATTACCCGACGCTAGACTTGCCGACGGATTTCAAACGACCGATGATCCAAAGTATCAAAGGTTCGCAAAAAAGCACAACGGTTGATCCAGCGGTATACGGAGCGCTACAAAAACTAGCACAGCAAGAAGGCGTAACGATGTTTATGCTATTACTCTCTGCTTTTAAAGTATTGCTGCATAAGTATACAGGGCAAGAGGATATCGTAATTGGTTCACCAGTAGCTAACAGAGAACAGTTTGAAATCCAAAACTTAATCGGATTCTTTGTGAATACAGTAAGTCTACGAACACAATTTGATCGTAATCAAAGTATTCAGACATTTTTGCAGGAGGTGAAAAAGACGACCCTAGAAGCGTATGATCATCAAGATGTACCATTCGAAAAAATTGTAGACCGAGTAGTCAAGCGTAGAGAGATGAGTCGTGCGCCAAACTTCCAAGTATTATTTAATGCTGCGAGTAACTTTGAGACTACACCGCTAGAAATCTTACCAGGAGCTATCGTAGCATCCTCAGAGGAAGAGGAATTTGATTACAATATTGCAAAATTTGATTTGAATTTTAATGTATTGGAAGCTGAGGAAACTTTACAGCTGAGTTTACAATACTGTACAGATTTATTTGAAGGTGATACAGTTGCGAGAATGCTGGAGCATTACCAGATTCTATTGAAAGAAATAGTAGCGAAGCCCGCCGCAAGTCTCAGCGATTTAGATATCATGAGTGCAGGAGAAAAACAAAAAATATTAGTTGATTTTAATGATACGCAACGAGATTATCCCACGGATAAAACATTAGTTGATTTATTTACGGCACAGGTTGCTAAGACTCCGACGGAGACCGCAATCGTTTTTGGTGCTGAAAGTTTAAGTTATATCGAATTAGCGGAACGATCGAATCAACTGGCGCATTATCTTTTACGGCAAGGCTTAGAGAAAGAAGACTTAGTATGTATCTGCCTCGAACGATCCTTAGAAATGATGATTGGAATCCTAGGCATTCTCAAAGCCGGTGGTGCGTACGTACCAATTGATCCAATGTATCCACAAGAAAGGATTAATTATATTTTAGAGGATACTGCGACACCATTCACTTTGACGAGTAACAAGTTTGTAGCAGCTTTTTCTAGCTATGAAAGTATACAAACTATTGTACTTGACGGAGATTGGGAGCGCATTGCAGCGGAAGCAACGAGTATGCCTGAAGTAGGCTTGGAGCTAACCAACTTGGCTTACATTATTTATACTTCTGGATCAACGGGGAAACCCAAAGGAGTAATGAATCAGCATGATGGAATTGTCAATCGTTTATTATGGACACAAGAGGAGTATCAACTCGAAGCGGGAGTAGATGTTGTTTTACAAAAAACAACTTTCTGTTTTGATGTATCTGTTTGGGAATTATTCTGGCCAATCATTACGGGCGTAAAACTTGTTTTTGCGGACCCGGAAGGACATAAGGACAATCAATACCTGCAGCAGATTATCGCCACTGAACAAGTGACAACGATGCACTTTGTTCCCTCCATGTTGGAAGTTTTCTTACCAGATGTAAAAGTGCAAAACTGCCAAAGCCTGAGAAGAGTACTTTGTAGTGGGGAAGCATTAAAGGTACAACACGTGGCTGCGTTTAGACGCCAGTTACCACACGTAGCATTGCATAATTTGTATGGTCCTACGGAAGCGGCTATTGATGTTACTGCTTGGGAAATACCAGCGGCTGGAGTTGAAGTCAACAAAGTACCAATTGGAAAGCCTGTAGGTAATACTAAATTGTATATTTTAGATAAAAATGGTAAGCCTTGCCCAATCGGTATTCCTGGAGAACTTTACATTGGAGGTATCCAAGTTGCCCGAGCGTATCATAATCGACCCGTATTGACGGAAGAGCGCTTCGTTGAAAATCATATTGACCCAGCAGCAACGAGTAAATTATACAAAACGGGAGATTTAACGCGTTGGTTAAGCGATGGTAATATTGAGTTCTTTAGAAGAATGGACGATCAGGTTAAGATCAGAGGTTACCGGATTGAATTGGGAGAAATAGAAGCCATGATCCAAGCTTCGGAACAAGTAAATGCCTGTGTCGTTTTGAGTAAAGAAATGGCTACTGGAACCAACCAATTGGTGGCTTACGTAGTAGGCAATGAGCATTATGCTCAGGAAGATCTTCGGACTTACTTAAAAGAACAATTGCCAGACTATATGATTCCGGCATTATTTGTAGCGATGGATAATTTACCACTAACGACGAATGGTAAAGTGGATAAAAAAGCGCTACCGCATCCAGATGCTTCTACCTTGGTGACGAAGGAATACGTAGCCCCTCGAAATGAGACAGAACTAGACTTAGAAGAAATATGGAAAGGATTGTTCGGACTTGAGCAAGTAGGTATTTATGATGATTTCTTTGAAATTGGAGGTCATTCACTGATGGCAACGAGAATGGTATCCGCAATTCGACAAGTATTTTCACAAGAGTTACCAATTCGCGAAATATTTTTTAAACCGAATATCGCTAGCTTAGCAGCATACTTAGGGGCAGCGGCTCAAGTGGCTACCTTACCTTCGATTACCGTCGAAGAACGACCAGAAAAAATACCCTTGTCTTTTGCACAAGAACGACTTTGGTATATTGACCGCTTAGGGGGAAGCACCCAGTATCATATGCCCATTATTCAAGTGTTTAATGATGAATTGGACCAAGTAGTTTTAACGGAAGTCTTACGAACCGTTATTGATCGCCATGAGGTGTTGAGAACGGTATTAATCGAAGAAGAAGGGCTTGCTTATCAAAGCATCTTAAGCGCAGATCAATTTGAATTAAACTACCTAGAGCGTCCAATTTTTAGAGACGAGACTTGGGTCGCCAAAACGGTAGAGGAAATAATCACGAAACCGTTTGACTTACAGCGCGACTATATGCTACGCGCTACGCTAATCAGTACCTTTGGCGGTCAGCAAATACTCGTATTAGTTGTACATCACATCGCTTCGGATGGCTGGTCTAATCCTATTTTACAAAGTGAAGTCATTGAGTTGTACCAAGCTAAAATGATGAATCGTACGGTGAGTTTAGATCCATTGCCTTTGCAATATGCAGATTATGCGATTTGGCAACGAAATTATTTGAAAGAAGACGTGCTCACGCAAAAACTGCAATTCTGGGAAACTAAATTAGCAGGCATCGAGACGCTGAATTTGCCAACTGATTTTGTCCGACCGGCAATCCAAAGTATGAATGGAAGTCACCTTACTTTTGAGCTCGATCAAAAAGTATATCACAATCTGAAAGCTATTGCACAACGCGAAGGGGTAACGATGTTTATGCTATTGTTGACTGTCTTCAAAGTAATGTTACACAAGTATAGCCATCAAGAAGACATTGCCGTAGGAACGCCAGTCGCCAACCGAAGTCACGCAGAACTAGAAGGTCTAATTGGTTTCTTCGTCAATAGTTTGGTTATTCGAAGTACCGTCACAAGTGATATGACTATTGCAACGTTATTAGCACAAGTAAAAGCGACCACTTTAGCTGCTTACGACAACCAAGATGTTCCATTTGAAAAAATTGTAGATCGGGTAGTTAAGCATCGAGATATCAGTCGGAATCCATTGTTTCAAGTTATGTTCACCCACCAAGCGAGTGCCGTTGGTGGAGTAGTAGAAAGGGTAATTGAACCGGATTTACCTAGCTTAAGTTCAACGGGAGAATCTGGTTCTGTCATTGATAATTTAGTTTACGAAGTTTCCAAATTTGACCTCAGTATGAGTGCGATGGAGGGAGAAAACGCTTTAAGTTTCTCCGTAGAATATTGCAAAGATCTTTTTGAAGCAAGTACCATTGAATTAATGATTGAGCATTACCAGACTTTACTAGAAGAAATAAGCACGGAACCGACGAAGAAAGTTAGCGAAGTCAGTATGCTCAGCGTTGATACAGAACAGCAAATTCTGTTTAAGTTTAATGACAATTTAGTGAACTACCCTGACGATAAAACTGCGGTAGATTTATTTGAAGAGCAAGTCGCTCGAACGCCATTTGCAACAGCGTTGATTACGGCGAACGAAAACTTAAGCTACGCGGAGTTAAACGAACGTGCGAATCAATTAGCGCATCACTTACGAACGACAGGCGTAGGAATTGAAACTTTAGTAGCGATCTGCTTAGATCGAACTGCCGATATGATTGTTGCTATCCTAGCGGTTCTAAAGGCAGGAGGCGCTTACATTCCAATTGATCCAGAATATCCACAAGCGAGAATTAGTTACATTTTAGAAGATGCTAAAGTTAGTTTAGTAATTACAAAACAAGCACAACAAAATGCATTTAGCATAGCTGATACGATAACGACTGTTTTACTCGACGAAGCACGAGATGAAATCGCTCAATTATCAATCAAAAATTTGGCGATTGATATTTCGCCCAACAACCTCATGTACGTGATCTACACTTCGGGCTCTACGGGCAAACCGAAAGGAGTAATGGTGGAACATACTGGGAATGTTAATATGGCACTTGATCAAATCCGACGATTTAAGATTACACCGCACGACCGAAAATTACAGTTTGCATCTATCTCTTTTGATGCTTCGGTGTACGAAATTTTCATGGCTTTATACGCTGGGGCAAGTTTGGTGATGATTCCTAAAGCAGTGATCAGTAACAAAGATCAATTTGTTGACTACTTGGAAAATAAACAAGTATCGGTTGTTACTTTGCCGCCGGCTTACTTAACCATTTTGGAGAAAGATCGACTTTCTTTCTTGCGTGTAATTATCACTGCTGGAGAAGCGGTTAATGTCGTTGATGCGGTACAATGTTCAAGCTTTACGGACTATTATAATGCTTACGGTCCAACAGAATGTTCCGTTTGTGTATCTACCTATAAAGTGAGTTTTGCAGATATTGGAATAGGAGCAATTCCGATTGGAAAACCTTTATCTAACACGCAGATTTATATTCTGGATGATAATTTACAAATTTTACCGATTAATATTGAGGGAGAGATTTGTGTGAGTGGTGCAGGTGTCGCAAGGGGATACTTGAACCGAGCAGACTTGACGGAAGAGAAATTTGTACAACATCCATTCAACCCAGATTTACGGTTGTATCGTACGGGAGATCGCGGAAAATGGTTGCCGGATGGTAATATTGTTTTCTTAGGTAGAAAAGATGAACAAGTAAAAGTAAGAGGTCATCGAATTGAATTAGGAGAAGTGGAAACGATCATGCTAGAATCGCCTTTGATCAAAGCGTGTGTAGCTTTGGTGAAGAAGAATCAAGATGGGCTTAATAGTTTGATTACTTTCATTACGACGAAGGAGACCTACGAAGACTGGATGCAAGAGGAAATTCGAATGTTCTTACGCACGCAGTTGCCAGATTACATGATGCCAAGTTTGATTAGAAACTTGACGGAATTGCCTTTAACTACGAATGGTAAAATTGACAAAAAAGCTTTGTTGAACGCAGAAAAAACTTTTGTGATTCAGCAAGAATATATCGCTCCTAGAGATCAGTTGGAAGCAACGATCAGTTTGGTCTGGGCTAATTTATTGGAAATAGAACAAGTTGGCATTAAAGATAATTTCTTCGATTTGGGCGGACACTCTTTATTGGCGACTCGCTTAGTCTCACTCTTAGAAAAAGAGTTAGGTCTGGAAATTTCATTAAGAAAGTTATTTGAAAATCCAACCGTAGAGAAATTGGCACAATACATCAAATTGAACGGTACCGAAAAGTTTATTTTTGGGAATGGATTCAAAGATAATAGTTTATTATTGCCTTTAAATCGCTTAAAAAACCATCAGCCTACAATCTTTATGTTGCCGCCAGTCCTAGGATCTTCTATTATCTATTATCCTCTGGCGAATGTCTTAGAAGATTACAACGTCAATTGTATTGGTGTCCAACAAAAAGGATTTGATGAAGCAGTAGCCTTTCACGGTAGTATTGAAGAAATCGCTGCTGCTTACTTTGAAGAGATTCGTGATTTGTTGACCGATTTCTCTCGTCCAATTCATCTTTTTGGATACTCGATGGGTGGCTTAGTCGCTTTCGAGTTGATGCACCTAATTAAGCAAAACGGCTTAACTTGCGGTAAGTTAATTTTATTAGATATTGAGCCCGCTTCGAACAAACGATGGACTTACAAGAAACTTCGGCAACGATTGAGTCGTAAAATAAGAACGACTTTTGATCCAGAAGATGAGGTGAAATTATTGATGCGCTTACACTTGAATGAGCACAAAATCGAGTTTCCCGAACACGAACTTGCACGTGTTCGAGCCTTACTGGAACATAACGTAGCAATCATTGATCAGTACCAACCGGGTAAGAAAAAACTTGATGTGGATATTTTAGCCATTGAGGCGGAAAAAACATATGCGAAGCCTAAAGGGAAAATGAAAGGATGGCAACAACTCACGACGGGTTCCGTTGAGCACCAGTATTTACGGTCCAATCACTTTAGGATTTTGGAATTCCACTTACTGCCTAAAATTGCGGAAATGTCTTTCAATTATATGGAAGGTCAAAAAGCAGTTACGCCAGTAAATAGGTGGCTACAGCAACGCAACGAAATAGAAAACTAAGTAGTAATGCTTTCGGTAAACCTACTTAAACAAACAGAAAGCGGTCGCTTAGATGTTTCGGACGCAGCACTTTTGGATAGCAAAATGCTGAAGTGGGAAGTATTAAGAAGCGTCGGCTCAAAATAAAATTGGCGCTCATCATTACGATGAGCGCCAATTCTTTTTCCTAAATATTGCAATGGAGCAACTTCCGCTTTAAAAATTCATTAGCTCAATTGAGCAACCGCTGCGCTAATTCTTTTGATCGCTTCTTTCAAGGTCTCATCGGAAGCCGCGTACGATAATCTAAAACAATCATCATTACCAAAAGCACTACCCGAAACAACGGCAACGTGTGCAACATTGAGTAAGTATTCGCAAAAATCATCTGCATTGTTAATTTTATGGGTACCATCGGATTTACCAAAAAATGCCTTAATATTTGGAAAAATGTAAAAGGCACCCTGTGGGTTGTTCAATTTAAAACCAGGAATTTCCTTTAAGCCTTCGATCACCAAATCTCTACGTTTGAGGAAAGCCGCTCTCATTTCGTGCGTTGGCGTCATATCGGATAAAAGCGCATGAGCACCAGCCATTTGTCCGAAAGCAGTCGCTCCGGAAGTGAATTGTCCCTGCATTTTGCTACAAGCTTTCGCAATCCATTTTGGTGCACCAATATATCCCAACCGCCAGCCGGTCATTGAAAAACCTTTGGAGAATCCATTGACCGTGATCGTCTGATCCTTTACGGAATCAAAAGCCCCAATACTGACGTGTGTGCCCGTAAAATTAATGTATTCGTAGATTTCATCTGAAATGATGAAAATATCTTTATGTTGACTAACCACACTGGCCATCGCTTCTAACTCATCGTGGGTATAAACGGAGCCAGTAGGATTACAAGGCGAAGAGAAAAGAATGAGTTTTGTTTTATCCGTAATTGCTTCTGCTAATTGTGCAGCCGTTACTTTGAAATCTTGATCGATTCCTGCGGACAAAACGACGGGCGTACCTTCTCCTAAGCGTACAATTTCGTAATAAGAAACCCAGAATGGTGCTAAAATAATTACTTCATCACCAGGGTTGAGTAACGAAAGACTTAAGTTGGCAATAGATTGCTTCGCACCGTTAGAAACTACAATTTGATCTAAATCAAAATCCATATTGTTGTCTCTCTTAAACTTCGTTTGAATCGCTTTTCTTAATTCTACTAAACCCGGAACAGGCGTATATTTGGTGTACCCTTTTTGCAAGGCATCGATCGCGGCATCCTTAATGTGTTGTGGCGTGTCAAAATCAGGCTCGCCGAGGCTAAGGCTGATGACATCGTGTCCCTCCGTGCGTAATTTACGAGCCATTTCTGACATCTTGATTGTGGCAGACTCTTTCATACGAGTAATTCGCTCGGAGAGTAATACTTTAGTAGTTGTAGACATATCTAGATATTCATTAAGATAATTGAAACAAAAATGATGATTGTTAGTAATATATACTGTAGCAGTTGATTTAAATATTGCTTATACTTGCGTGACAAAAAAATGATAAATGCTTGTATTTGCTTTCGTGAAAATCGAAAAAAGGATTACCCCGAATTATAAGCGCTAATCAGCTAGTTGTACTATACAAAAGTCAAAAAATATTTTGCGAATACCAAGCTAAAGTTGAAATGAATTCATGAGTTAATCAAAAAAAATATCAATACCCGCTAAATGCTTGTATCCGGCAAACAAAGCAAGTCGTTAGTTACCCAAAATGAGGATTAATTTTTCATTTTGGATGGGTAAACCTACTGAAGTACTAAGACAAAATTACTTTGCCATTAAATTGTGTTAGATTTTGATCAGTATTGAGGCACGAAAACCGCCCTAAGCCTTTGCTTAGGAAGGCTTTGAGTAACGAAGAGACTGGTCAAAAGATGATGTAAGTTAATAAGTGATTTAATTTGTATTAGTACTTAAGTTTTAGAATTTGTTTTAAAATAAAGCGTTAGTACTCTGAGTACTTAGCGATCCTATTACCAGCGAAAATACATGCTATTCTTTCTCCTACCTTAAACGAGGTATAAATTAGCCAAACTCCTTGATACACAAATAGCTATCTTATGAGAATATTATTTACTTTCTGCCTGCTTACCCTGCTATTATCCGACCAAGCCAATGCACAAATGTGGAATGGGACGGATACGATTTACGGAAATGAGTGGATTGATTTTGATCAAGATTATCACAAAATCACCATCACTGAAGATGGTATTTATCGCATCAGTTACCAAACTCTAATCAATGCTAATATTCCGGTAAATAACATCCAAGCCAATCAATTTCAAATTTATCACCTAGGTCGAGAAATTCCGCTTTATCTTTCTAGCAATACTACTTTACAAAGTGGGGATTACATCGAGTTTTACGCCGAGAAAAATCGCTCCGCTTTAGATGAATATCTTTTTACAGATCCTACTACCGAACTCCTTAATCCTGAATATAGTTTATTTAACGACGAAGCGGCTTATTTTTTGAGTTGGGCCGACGTTAGTGCAACGCCACTCCGATACGACAATTTAAACAACAACTTAAATAATTTACCCGCGAAGGAGGAGTTTTTCTGGAAAGACTTACAATTAATCTATACGACAAAGCATACTAAATTTATCAATAGTGGGATCGCACTTTCTGACTTTGCGCAAGGAGAGGGCTTTGCTTCTAATTTTAAAGCAGAACAAAATATTACGCTCGAACCAGACCATATTTACACGGGAGCTGGTACCGAGTCTGAACTCAAAATACGCCTAGTATCAAGTAATACTCCACACGAAATTACGGTCAACCTTGAAGGACAAGAACTCGTTAACGAAAATTTCAACGGTTACCGTTTAAAACAGTATGATGCAACTATTGCTACTAGTACACTTAGTGCTTCTACTTCGCTAAGTATTAACGGTAATTATGATGATAATGATAAAACGGCAATTTCTTTAATTGAGCTGACTTATCCGAGTGCTTTTAATTTTAATAACCAGTCCTTTTTTCAATTTAAGCTTGCGGCGAGCAACACCAAGAAATACCTCGAAATAGAAAATTTCAATACGGGCTCCAATGCTCCCATTCTCTACGATCTAACCAATCAGCAACGTTTGCTGACTTCCGTTGTCAATGACGTCGTACGCATCGCTTTGCCCGCTGCTGCGGAGGAACGACAGCTCGTGCTCGTAAGTTCAACGGGCGCACAAAATATAACGAGTTTAGTGCCCATGAATTTTATTGATTACAATCAGCAAGATGCACAGTTTATCATCATTTCTAATCAAAAATTATTTGATGATGGGCAATCTAATAATTGGGTGGAAGCTTATAAAGAGTACCGAAGTACACCTGCTGGAGGAAACTATAATTCCATCGTCATAGAAGTTCAACAGTTGTATGATCAATTTGCTTTCGGTGTGAATCGTCATCCGCTTTCTATTAGAAATTTTGCACACTTTGCCAAGAAAAAATGGACTGACCCTCGTTACCTTTTTCTAATTGGAAAAGGGAGAGAATACATCAATATCCGAACGGCACCTCAATTAAACGCCAACGTTAACGCAAGTTTTTACGTACCTACTTTTGGATATCCCGGAGCAGATAACTTATTGGTTTCAAATAATGAATCTAGTGTTCCCATCATTACTACGGGTAGAATTGCCGTCTCTTCGGCGAAAGACGTTAAAACCTATTTGAATAAAGTCAAAGCCTTAGAAGCAAATACGGACGCCGCACAAACGATTGAAGAAAAAGCTTGGATGAAACGAGTAATTCATCTCGGTGGGGGAGACATTACCATCCAGAACTCAATCAAAAATGATTTACTCATCATGGAGAATATCATTGAGAATAATAAATTTGGAGCAGAGGTTTCTAGCTTTTATAAAACAAGTTCTGATCCTATCCAAATCTCACAAACTGATCAAATTTTTGATATCATCAACAACGGTGTTTCCATGATTACCTTTTTTGGTCACTCCGCCGTTGGTACTTTTGATTTTAGTATTGATGATCCTGATAGTTATGATAATTATGGTAAATATCCGTTGATGTTTTCGCTAGGATGCTACTCCGGAAATGTACATACGACGCAGGTAGGAGTAAGTGAACGCTTCCTGTTTTTCGAAGATAAAGGTGCAATTGCTATGGGCGCTTCTTCTGGTCTTGGCTACGCTTCAAACTTGAAATCATTCGCTTCTAAATATTACCAATTAATCGGAGAAGAAATGTATGGCGCTGGTATTGGAGATGTGCTCAAAGCAACCATTGACGCTTACGATAGCAATACCTCAACTGGCTTCAAATTACTTACTCAGCAATTCAATATTCAAGGCGATCCTTCCATTAAATTGAATCCACAAGAAGGGCCAGATTATCTTATTCCAACCAACTCCGTTTCTTTTGCACCGCGCGTCTTGACCGCAGGTTTAGATAGTTTTGATATTAATTTTTCGATTACCAATATTGGTTACAATCTCAATGATTCTTTCTTTGTAGAAATCCAACAGCAATATCCTAATAATGATCTTGCTTTGGTAAAAAGACAAAAAGTGGCAGCACCCGCTTTTACCAATAGCTTTAGTTTTAAAATTGCCAATCGTGGAAAAGAGTCCGTTGGTCAAAATCGTTTTTTCTTGCGTATTGACGCCGACAACGAAATTGAGGAAGCACCAAATCCTGCTGCCGAGATCAATAATGAATTGGTTAGTGCGAGTGGACAAGGTATCGAAGTTTATATTATTGGTAATAATGTTTTACCGGTTTATCCTTACGAATTTAGTATCGTCAATAAACCTGATATTAGTCTCCAAGCTTCAACTGGAGATGCCATGGCACCTGCTCAGAAATACTATTTTGAAATTGATACGACAACGGCTTTTAATAGCCCGTTGAGAGAATTAGGAACCGTAACGGAGAAAGGTGGCGTCATTAAATGGAATCCTACCACGAACTTCGTAGACAATACCGTTTATTACTGGCGCATCAGTTTGGATAGTATGGTTACCCAAAATGGTTTTATCTGGGAAAATAGTTCTTTCGTTTATTTAGAAAACAGCAGCTTAGGATGGAATCAGTCCCATCAGTACCAATACGAAAAAAATGAATTCTTCGACGTAGAACTTAATACTGCGGGGCAATTGAAATACCTCGATGATTTCTTAGATACTCGGGTAGAAAACCGAATTAAAAAGCCTTTTTTTCCACCTCGGTTTTACTTTAATGGTTCAGCCTATACCGAAATGTTTTCTAGTTCCTCAACGCCTTCGGTCAACGTTGCCGTCGTCGATCCTGTAGGAAAATTTTGGAAAAATACGGCGGAAGGTGCCTACGGAAGTTTAAATACTTGGGGCGTTCCAATCTTGAGTTATTATTTCAAAGTTGACACGCCCGAAGAACGCAAAAACCTTATGGATTTTATCGACAATATCGTTCCTGATGATCATTACGTTTATGTCTATGCTGCGCTTTGGAAAAATAATAATTCGCTCAGCACAGAAGATTGGGCGCAGGATTCGGTTGCCTATGGTAAAAATCTATTCTCAGTATTAGAAAATCAAGGTTCTAATGCAATCAGATCTTTGGAAACAAAAGGTACCGTTCCTTTTACCATTATTTTTAAGAAAAATGGAGGACTCATTCAAGAAGGTGTCGCCGAAGACAAATTTAGCACCGTCGACATAAGCTTTTCTGTTCCCGGACTTTGGACCGAGGGAAGCGTCAAATCGACTTACGTTGGTCCAGCCAAATCGTGGGACTCTTTTTTGTGGTCTACCAGTTCGCTGGATAATCCAACTTCCGATACCATTAGTTTTAATATCTATGGCTCTCGGGAAGGAATCATTGATGATTCCTTATTGTTTAGTAACATTACCAACTTAGAAACGGATTTGAGTACGATCAATCCTAGCTCGTTTCCATTTTTACGCTTAGAGTTTAACTCTAAAGATGAAGTAGATCGAACTTCTGCCCAACTCAACTACTGGCGCGTTTTATACGAAGGTGTTCCCGAAGCAGCGATCAATCCTAGCCTTGTTTTTGATATTCCTCGAGATACGGTGCAACAAGGAGAGCCCTTTAACATTGGAATCGCCATCGAAAATATTAGCGATTATGATATGGATAGTTTATTGGTGCAATTTACCGTTATTCACTCTGATAACTCGGAGGATATTTTCAAAAAACGATTTGCTCCATTGCCCAAATCCGATGAGCTTACAGCGACGATAGATTTGGACACGAAAGGTTTTACGGGAAATCAAAGAATCATCATTGAGGCTAACCCTGATGAAGATCAAGCCGAGAAGTTTCATTTTAATAATTTTGCCTTCTCCAATTTCCACGTTTCTCGCGACCGACTAAATCCTTTACTCGACGTTACTTTTGATGGGACTTACATCATGGATGGTGACATCGTTTCTTCCAAGCCTAATATTTTAGTTAGCCTTAAAGATGAGAATCAATACCTAAGTTTGTCCGATACTTCTTTATTCAAATTATTTTTGCAATACCCAGATGATATTGGCCTCAAGAGAGTTTATTTTACGCAAGAGGAATTGCTGAAATTTTATCCCGCGACGGATGGTACAGATAAGAATAAGGCAAGCATTGAGTTAACGCCGCAATTGGACTTAGATGGTACTTATCAGCTGATTGTACAAGCGGAAGATGCAACGGGAAATCAATCGGGAGAATTGGATTTCAAAGTTTCTTTTAAGATTGTCAATAAAAAATCGATTTCGAATATCTTGAATTATCCAAATCCGTTTTCTACTTCCACGAAGTTTGTTTATACCATGACGGGAGATAAAAGTCCCGACTTTTATAAGATTCAAATCATGTCCGTTTCGGGGAAAATTGTCAAAGAAATTACGCAAGATGAGATGGGACCACTTAGAGTCGGAACGCACATGACAGATTATACTTGGGATGGAACGGACGACTATGGAGATAAATTAGCCAACGGCGTTTACCTTTACCGAGTGGTCATCAAAGAAACTGATGGACAAGGATTTGAAAAATTCAATAATGGAACCGACAAGTTTTTCAAAAACGAATTTGGTAAACTTGTCATTTTGCGCTAAGTGCTTTGTAATATAAATTATTAAGCTTATTGTAATAAAATTTCATCCACAAAAATCCAACAAGCTTCCCCGGGTGCTGGATGCCAAATAGGATTTTTGAGCAAACTAAATACTTTGACTTTAACGAACTTCGCCATGGTTGGAGGAAAATTAAGGTCAAAGTATTGAATTGCGGCTTGATCTGTAGCTTGAGGAGGACTATAATTTTGCGTTGCTTTCAAATCGTATTGCTTCCCATCCATCGAGGTCCAAACCTTAATTTGTTTTGGAAAAAAAATCCAACTATTCGGCGCAGCTAAACTACTTACGAATACTTTTTCGACACGGTCTACCGCTTCCAAACGCAAGGTCGTTGTCAAGTTTTCGCCTTGGTATCCAATCCAATTCCCCGCACTAAAAGCTAGTGTTCCATTTTCTAAATCTATCAAAGACTTCGCTCCTTTTCCTGCGTAACTACTGTGCGGTGCTTTCGCTAACTTTGCTGATTTTACGTTAATTCTTGCTTGTAAAAAATTGGCAGTCGTCACGGGACTCTTTCCCCAAGATTTAGCTACCGCAATCACTTTTAGTATGGCTGATTTTTTTAAGTAAAAACTATCTTTCGCAAGTAGGGAAGTCGTATCCGGTTCCGTTCCATCCAAGGTATAAAAAAACCGTGCATTCTTGACATTGGTGTTAAATTTAATAACCATCGAATCCGTAAAAATACGAGCCGTCGTCGCCAACGTTGGTGGATTCAACTTAGAATCGCCAAATAAATCTTCCGATAAACCGTAGTTAATGTCGAGTGTAGGTTTAGTCTTTTGTAGGGCCGCAATTCCAGTAGCTGTCATTTTCGTATCCCAACAATATAATTTTTTTAACGCCGGTAATGCTTCCAAAATTTCCACTGCTTCGTCCGTTAAATTAGTTCCGTACACGTTGAGCGAACTCAAATATTCCATTTTTCCCAAAGGTTTCAAAGTCGCTGCATTGATCTCAGTGCGTTGAACTTGTAACTTTTGCAGATGTGGCATGGCAGAGAGTAGACTTGGAAATATATCACTAAAACTAGCATTGGCTAAGTTCAATTCTACCACATTTTCTCCTACTTTTTTTAACGCTTTTACGGCACTTGGATCAATTTGTTTTTGATTCGAAAGATTCACAATCAAGAGATTACTTTCTGCCGAAAGCCGATTTACTTTTAAACCTTTTGCCTTAAGTTCGACGAGGCTAGTCGCAGCAATGACCGGAACGTCCAAAGTGGGAATCGTCTCTGTCGATACTTGATATTTTGCTAAAATACTTTCCACCGAAGCTCGGTTTTTCATTGTTTCTACCAAACAATCCGTACAAGCCCTATTCTCTATCCACCACAATAATAAACTTATCTCTTCTTCCGTCAATTGTATTTTCCCCTTAGGAGGCATGTGCTTTTTATCCGTCAGCGGAAGGTGTACCCGGCGCAGCAATTCACTCTTTGCAGGCGACTCAAAATCAAATAGCGATCCCGTTTTTCCACCGACTAAAAGTGCCTGTGGAGTCGTCATTACTAAATCTCCTTTCGCTTTTCCAGGGTTGTGACAACTCATACATTTCGCTTTTAAAATAGGCTCAATCATCGTCGGAAAAACAGCTGCTTTTTCCAGGTCAACAACGGTTGGCGCGGTATCTTGATTCGTGCTAAAGAGGTAATCGGAACCGTGCGTAAGGTTTCCACCAAAATGCCCCGTAATACCAAGCAACAATAAGACCAGCGAAAAAAGAGGAAGATAGGCTTTTTGAAAAGCGGAGCGCTTTGAAACCTTAGCAAAGTAGAGTAGGGCACTCAATACCATCAAACCGATCCCCGACCACTTATGCTGCCACAAAGCTTGTTCGTCGTATCCACCTTCCGTAGAAAGCAACCAACCTGACGCTCCTGCAAACAATGCGGAAAGCAATCCAAAACCTAGCGCAACTGGAATCGTTGCGTCAAAAGCATTTGTCTTTTGTTTCCATTTTAAAAATTCCAAAAGGGCAGCAAAGATTAATACTCCGATTGGAAGATGAACAAAAAGTGGATGAAACCGAGCAATATTGATAGCTAAAAACAAGGGCAATTCAAGTTATGATTGTACACAAAAAATAGTTTCTTAAAGGTAGAAAAATCCACGCGTAAAATCCCGTTAGGGAAAGATCAAATATTGACTAAAACTTCATCTAAAAAAATCCACGGTGATAAACCCTTACCCGGATGCCATGCTGGAATTTTAGTCGTTCGAATTAATTTCAATTCAAGCTTAGTAGTATTTATGCTCGGAAAGCTTAAGATTTTTATTTTTAACGCTGCTGCTTGCTTAGACGTTGCCAAGGGGATTTCCACTTGAGCTACTGGCTGCTTATCTTGCCAAACCTCAATGCGTTCTGGCAAAAAAATCCACGAATGATGGTCTTTTAAAAAACTCAGTCCGACGGATCTTACGGTTTGTATTACTGGGAAGTCTACATTTATCGTAATCGTATCCGCTTGAAAACCTAGCCAACCTCCTGCGCGAAAAGCGGTACTGGCTTTATGGAAATCTTGTAAGTTTTTTGTGCCACCTATATCATAAGGTGCCTTCGGTGCAGGAGTAAGCTTGAGGGTTGCCTGTTTTGCGATTTCGTTCAATCGAACAACTTCAATTTCTTGCACTTCGCTCGCTCGACAACTCGGATGAAAAGCCTGTACTTGAATCGCTTGCGTATTTTTGAAAACCAATGGTGCAACGTAACGGTTATCTTGACGAGTTATAACTTCCCCCGCAGTTGCGTAGTGTAGAGTCACTTCGGGATGATCTAATGTCAAACGCAAGGTAGCAGACTGGTGAAAGAAAACCGAGTCTAATGCAATAATCGGCGCACTCAACTGGATTTGAGCAGCTGGGGTATACTTTATATTTTGGATATTTTGGGCAATCGGACTTTTACACGCAGCATTTAAACAGAGCAGTCCAATTAACCACCACATGATTCTCATACTCTGATTAGTTTTAAAGGATAAGTTTGTCCCGCATTCCATTGTGGAACGTACAAGTTATCATCCTGATCAACGCAAACATCGTGGGGATGCGTGAATACTTTTAAGGTTTGGTACATCGGTTGCAATTTGTCATTTTCGTAGCGAGGTTGACAAGCACCCGGCGCGGAGACTAGCCGATTGTGTTCATCCAAAATCGAAATAAAGCCAGTTCCTTCGCTACCATTGCCCGACCAAATCGTCGCCAAATAAATTTCTTTTTTATGAATCACCGGACGACAAATATATGCACCTGGCAAATCGATACTTTCGATATATTTTCCTGCTAAAGAAAAGCGTTTTAGCTTATTTTGCTGTCGGGCAGTAATCAGTAAGGTTTTATTCTTAGGATTTCGATCATCAATACAAATCCCGTGAGCATTATCAAAATGCGCTGGTCCGGTTCCTTTCCCACCAAAGATATTGAGCAATTTCCCACGCGCATCGTAATGAATAATGTATTGTAAACCGTAACCATCCGCAACGTAGATATCACCATTCTCCGCAATCGCAGTTTCGGTTGGTAAATATTCCGATGCTGATTTGTACTTACCGGATGCTTTCGGGTAGGGGAGGCGGAGTACGACCTTTCCCGTTAAGGTCGTTTTAATGACTTCGTGGCGTTCACAATCGGTAAGATACAAAAAATCTTCTCCTCCTTCTACTTGCAAGCTTAGCCCGTGCGCACCCGGAAATTCCGTTCCCCAAACTTCTAGTAGTTGCCCCGATTGATCATAAATGATAACATTATTTTTGGTATGATTGGTCAACATAATAATTCGACCTTGTGAATCCTGCACCATCTCATGGCAATCTTTCACCGGATAATATTGTGCATTCAATGCGCCCCAGTTTAGATCAATTTTATAGCGATGGGTACCGTGACCAATAATCAAATCTTGATCGTAGTTTTTCCAGATTTCGGAAGGATTACCAAGTAGACATCCTGCTAGTGCAAGACTCGTATTTTTAATAAAATTTCGTCGGATCATATTATAGGATTGCTATACTAAAATATCTTTCATCACGTGTCCCTCTACGTCCGTCAAGCGAAATCTTCGTCCTTGATATTTGTAGGTTAAGCGTTCGTGGTCAATCCCCAGTTGATGCAATAAGGTAGCTTGAAAATCGTGTACGTGAGCAGGATTCTTCGTAATATTATAGCCAAATTCATCTGTCTCTCCATACACTAAGCCTGGCTTCACGCCACCGCCAGCCAGCCAAATTGTAAAACAACGAGGATGATGATCTCGACCATAATTCGTATCCGTCAAAATACCCTGAGAGTAATTGGTTCTTCCAAATTCTCCACCCCAAACCACTAAAGTGTCTTCTAATAAACCGCGCTGTTTCAAATCCATTACCAATGCTGCCGATGCTTGATCTACATCTTTGGCTTGCTTCTCGATGGCTTTCGGTAAGTTATCGTGTTGATCCCAACCCATGTGATACAATTGTATAAAGCGAACCCCTTTTTCTGCCATTCGTCGGGCAAGCAGACAATTTGCCGCAAAAGTCCCCGGCGTCATTGAATCTGGACCGTACATTTTATAAATATGATCTGGCTCTTTTTCGATGTCCATCAATTCCGGAACGGAGGTTTGCATTCGATAAGCCATTTCATACTGAGCGATTCGACTTTCGATTTCGGGATCGCCAAAGTCTTCAAAATGTTTGGTGTTCAACTCACTTAATTTATCCAACATTCTACGGCGACTCGCACGATCTATTCCCGCAGGATCATTTAAATATAAAACAGGATCTTTCGCTGATCGAAAAGGTACCCCTTGATGTAAAGAATGTAAAAAACCATTCCCCCACAACCGAGAATACAAAGGTTGTCCATCCGGACGCCCCGTTCCTCTTGAGAGTAGAACGGAAAAAGCCGGTAAGTTTTCATTTTCAGAACCCAGTCCGTAGCTTAGCCAAGAACCAATACTGGGTCGACCCGGTTGTTGCGACCCCGTTTGAAAAAAGGTGATTGCGGGATCGTGGTTAATCGCTTCGGTATGCATTGATTTGACGATACAAATTTCATCCGCAATTTTAGCGGTGTAAGGAAGCAAATCACTAATCCAAGCACCATGCTGACCGTGCTGTTTGAAATTGGCAAAAGAACCCACCAAGGGAAAACGATCTTGTCCCGCCGTCATTCCAGTCAGTCGCTGCCCTTTCCGAATTGATTCCGGTAAGTCTTCTCCTCGTCTTTTATTCAAGAGTGGTTTATAATCAAAAAGTTCTAACTGAGAAGGACCACCACTTTGAAAAAGGTAGATAACGCGTTTGACTTTAGCGGGATGATGCAGAGCGTCCAAAATGCCATTTGCACCACCCGCATTTTCTGTGATTATTCCTTTTTTGTTCTTGCTAAAAAAACTCATTCCAAATAAAGAAGCCAGTGCAGCGGAACCCAGTCCCACGGCAGACTTCGAAAGGAAAGCACGACGATTGAGTTTTAAAGCCCGTTTTTCGATAATTTTTTTCATATCTATAGTTAAGTAGGTTTACCTAATAAATTCACTAATTTATGACGAGTAAATTTTGTTTCACTCTTCGTTAAAAAGCCTTGAAAACCACTAGGTTTCCTGCATTTTTCGCCTCGATTGAAGCAAAATTTTCTTCCGTCAAAATCACC
>CALFBG010000222.1 GCA_937951685.1 uncultured Saprospiraceae bacterium
CAGTCCTTTTCCATAAACGGAAACGATGTAAAATTTCTCTCCTTTGGAGCTATTATAGACATACAAAGGAAGTAAACGATTTTCTTCTGGTTTCTTGCTTTCCTTAGACATTTCAACTTTTTCAGCTTTAATGCTATCAACGGGCGTCCCGTTCATATTTAAAGTTGTTTGTTCGATGAATTTGTCGAAAAATGCAAGTACTGCATCATCTTCCATTTCATCCAAGTTGTGATCTGGCATCATTTGCGATTTGATCGCAGAAAGAATTGCTCGTTTATTAAAAACAGCTTCATTCTTTTCCGCTAATGGCT
The DNA here is from genome assembly GCA_937951685.1 of uncultured Saprospiraceae bacterium. Classification (GTDB taxonomy): domain Bacteria; phylum Bacteroidota; class Bacteroidia; order Chitinophagales; family Saprospiraceae; genus CALFBG01. Next base: position 312 of record CALFBG010000222.1, read on the forward strand.
TAGTTGCAAAGAAAAGCCCAGATAAGGTTAATGCCACTACGGTGGTCATTGCTAAAGTAAATCCTACGATATAATTTGTACTATGCACGTTTTAATCTTTTTGAAATGTTAGCCTCCAACACATAGTGATCAATGAGTGGAGCGAAAGTATTCATTAATAAGATAGCTAGCATCCATCCTTCTGGATAAGCGGGGTTCATTACTCGAATGATCATACCGAAAAATCCAATAAGAATTCCGTATATCCACTTCCCCTTATTGGTGGAAGACGCGGTAACAGGATCGGTAGCCATAAATGCCATGGCGAAGAAGAAACTTCCCATGTAAAATTGATATTGCCACGGCACTTGTAAGAACAAAAAGTCTGTTCCCGCTGCACCGACGTTCATTAGCCAAGCAGTAGCCGCTGCGCCAAGTACCATCCCAAGCATGATTCTCCAACTCGCAATTTTAGTTGCGATTAAGAATAAGGCTCCGATAATAATCAAGGGTTTCGAGCTTTCTCCAATGGAGCCGGGTATGGCTCCCCACCACATCTGGGACTCGGTAAAGACTGCCGTAACGGCGTCCCAACCTCCTGAGGCAGCTAAAGCTAAAGGTGTTGCTCCAGAGTAACCATCTACTCCCGCAACCCAACAGGTATCTCCCGAAATTGTAGTTGGATAAGCAAAGAAGATGAATGCTCTTGAAAGCATTGCGATGTTCCAAATATTCATACCAGTTCCTCCAAAGGCTTCCTTACCAATTACTACCGCAAAAATGATAGACATTGCCAAAATCCACATTGGAATATCCGGTGGCATAATTAGAGGAATCAAGGCTCCTGATACTAAATATCCTTCTTCAATGGCGTGCCCTTTCTTCGCGGCGTAATAAAATTCTACGCCCAGTCCCACCACATTCGAAACGATAAAAATTGGAATAATTTTTCCTAGACCATAAAGAATTTTCCACCAGAATCCATCCATGTATCCCGTGTACTCTCCTAGTGCTAGATAATGTTGATGACCGATATTGAAGGTTCCGAAAACGTAACACAGTTGTAGTGCAATCACTACGTGTATCATCGTACGTTTCAAGTCCATTCCATCTTTGACGTGTACACCACCCTTCGTCACCGTATCCGGCGCGTAAGCGAAAGTGAAAAAGCCATCATACAAAGTATGTAGGAAAGGGGAGCTCTTCTTATCTGGCTCTATTTTTTTTAAAAAATCTAAAAGACCCATTGATTTATAATTATTACTATTATTGCTTGTTAAGAATTAGTTGGTAATTAATCTTAAAAAACGAATATGATTCCCAAATTAAAGTTGTTCGCGCATGGTATTTAAACCTTCTCGCAAAAGTTGTTGCAAGGGCTGCTTAGAAGTACAAGTGAACTCACACAAAGCCACATCCTCTTCCGTCAATTCGTAAATCCCCAAACCTTCCATCCGTTCGAAATTATTAGTAATGATGGATTTCATTAAGTGTTGAACATAAATATCCATTGGCATTACACTTTCGTATTGTCCCGTAACCACGAATGCTCGTTTTTCTCCGTGTGTATTCGTGTTCGCTTTGAAGGCCAAATCGGGAAAGAAGCTACTCGGAAAAGTAGGCGAAATACTAGGTCGTCCACTTAATGGTAATAACCAACCAAACATCTCATATTCGTCTCCTTCTTCTATAACAGTAAGCTGATCTGCTCTAAAGTCTAAAAATCCTTCTTTGGCAATGGCTTTGCCAGACAAAACGTCTCCTGAAATGAATCGGACGTGGTCATTGGCTAAATTATCCGCTACAAGATCACCAACATTTGCCCCTAAGTAAGTATGTGCGTAATGAGGTGTTTTCAATTCTGCCCCAGTCAAGGCTACAACTCGAGAGGCGTCATAACGATTTTCGTTAATCAACGTTCCGATAGAAATAACTTCCTGTACGCCTAAAGTCCATACTTTATCACCGGCTTTGATTGGATTAAGGTGGTGAATTTGTACCCCAACGTTACCCGCCGGATGTTTTCCATGAAACCAGTGGTGTTCTACTCCCTGTGCTCCCGTGAATACGGTAGAAACATTTTCTGTATTACCATTTAAGCCAAGATAAATCTGACCTTTTGTTAATTTCTTTAAAAGATCAATTCCTTTTTGGAAAGCAGCTCCTTTACCCTCAACTACATGATTTAAATCAGGCGCCAAAGGTGCGGTATCAAAAGTACTAATAAAAATATTCAAGGGTTCGTCCGTAGGATCGGGTACGACGTCAAAAGGTCGTTGATTAATCATTGGCCAAACACCTGCTTCAAGTAAGTGATCAACTAATTCTTGACGACTCGCTTTTGCTAGATCGAAAGCAGGCAATTCACGGTACTTCATGTTTTCTTTATCCGCTAAGATCACCACTTCTGCGATGGATCGCTTTTCCCCTCGGTTGACCGCCACGATTTCACCACTAACGGGTGCTGCGTATTTAATTTCTGGACGTTTTTTGTCAAAAAACAAAATATCTCCTGCCTTTACTTCGTCACCAACAGCTACGGTTACCTTAGGAATGGGTGACATTCCAACGAAATTGGTTGGCTTAACCGCAAAAGTCTTTGCTTTCGTAGGAGCATTTTCAACAATTGTCGCTTCTCCTTGCAATTTGATATCGTGCCCTTTGGTCAACATCGTTACGGGCTTCCCTTTGAGGTGCGCTGGTGCTTTGCTATTGAATAAGCTGGATAAAGACGGTAAAGCAGCGTGACTTACCTTATTCTTAATTCCTCGTTTTTTCTCTTCTACACCTAATAAGCTATCTACCCCAAAAAGGACAGCTCCCATTACAATTAAAGTCGTAATTGCAAAAATGGTGTACGTCGTTAGACTAGAACCACTGCCGATAGCACCCTGAGCTGAGATTGAAGAAGCAAGTGTCAGAAAGAAAGTCAGGAATGTGAATTTGAGTATTCCGTTTTTCATAAATAATTTATTCAGGTTTTAAATCATATAAGCTGCCGAGCGTGGCCAGCAAAATACCGTAGATTATTTTTCTTGAGCGAACGTTCGTTCTGAACGTAATAACACCGAAATGCAATAGATTGTTGACCAAACAGGTCTTTCTTAGTACATTTAAAGCTGGCTCTCGAAAATCTCCGCAAAGATATAAAGGTTTTTAATTAAATAACGCTTGGGTTTAAGCATTTTCACGGGATGAAGCTTATTTAGATTTTTTCTAAATAAGTAAATTAGATTCTATTGACTACTGAACTCCTTCTTGGCAAAAATGTCTACTTCCCAGTCCTTTTCCCTTCAATTACTTTGTCGGCGATAAACTTTTTGCCATTCCACAAATCCAATGATTGCAACCAAAGTGTATACAATCATCATTCCACTCGTTAGGTATAAGGTTCGATTGGCATATAAAGCGATATAAACCAAATCAATTATGATCCAATACACCCAATTATGTAAGAGTTTTTGGGTTACCATATAAGTCGCAAGGAAACTAAAGATCGTGGTATGTGCATCGAGGAAAGGTAAGGAAGCATCGGTAAAGTACTTTAAACCACCGTATAATAACCAAGACAAAATCAAAGCCAAGCCAATTCCTTTGAGGTGCTGCCGCAGCGTCCAAGTTGAAATTGCTAAATCCTCCCCTTTTTGTTGGTCTTTCCAGGTGTACCATCCATAAAAACCGGCAAAGACATAATAACTATAGAGAAAAGCATCTGCATATAATTTAAAATCAATAGAAATGGAAACGTATATGGCAGAACTAATGATACCAAAAACCCAACACCAGCGATTTTCTTTTACGACTAAGAGTACATATAAAATTCCGGTGACGACTGCGATGATTTCTGTGAGTGTCATGGCTTGTGCAGCGACGACAACTTTTGGCCAGATATTCTCCATTAGTTAGTGGTAAGTATTAAGACAAAATTACTTTGCCATTAAATTGTGTTAGATTTTGATCAGTATTGAGGCACGA
>CALFBG010000223.1 GCA_937951685.1 uncultured Saprospiraceae bacterium
TTCTCCTAATCCTTTACTTAAGTAATACATCGGTCCACCGTAAATCGTACCATCTGGCCCAACTTCACGGTATTTTACACCTAAGGTACATTCTACAAACTTGGAAGACATTCCAATTAATCCGGCGAGAATCATCCAGAATGTAGCTCCCGCTCCACCAATGGAAAGTGCTACGGCAACACCGGCAATATTTCCTAAACCTACCGTTGCCGACAAGGCAGCCGTCAGGGCTTGAAAGTGACTTACTTCTCCATGTGCGCCTTCTATGCGAATGGTATCGGGATTGTCACCATCCACATTGCTAACGGAGGATTCTGAAATCCGAATGGAAGAATCTAGCACTTTAGGATCATTTTTTCCTAATGGCTTGCTACCTGTTGTTGTATTTTTATCTAAATGATCGTAGTCTCCTCTTACGACTCGCAGCGCCATTCCGAATTTAGTAAAATTGACAAAACCGAAATAAAACGTAAAGTACAAGGCACCCAAAATTAAAATGATGAGTACAATCGGAATAGAAACAGCATCAGAAACAGGAATGGAGTAAAAAACGGTCGCAACAATTGGGGCAGTGACACTTCCAAACCAATTATTAATCATCTCATCTAGTCCTACGGCTTCCTGTGCATCTTGTGCAAAACTTGCGAGGGGAAAAAATAGCGTAAGCAATAGGAGGTGGAGACTTTTTTTCATAATATTCATTTAGCATTTTTTGGTGTAACGGCAGCGATTCAAAAAGAAATTCAGCGCTTTTTAAATACATTATGTATTAAATAAGCGTCTGTTTTTTTGAATGACTTCCTACTTAAATTGTGGTTTGCGTTCGTTAAGGTATCCACTTATTTTTATTTTTTCAAAAGATTAAGGATAAATTTTCTTTCAGCAAGGATTTCGATATGGGTTTGAAATTTCTTTTTTCGTGGATTGAATACTTTGTAATATAAATTATCGAACATTTTGAACCTGCCTTTTCGGCCTACTCCGCGTCTTGTCCTCGTTATGATAGCTAAGGCTATCCAACTCCGGGCATTCCTCGATTAGCATAAAAATCCAAAGCTCAAAATATCAATAAACTGAAATTACAGTCTCTTGAATGGGTAGATCTTAATTTTTCTATTCGTTCAAAATGCACCGCGAAGGCTTAAATTTTCGGGGCGTAGCCAATCCGTAGCCAATTAATGGAATTTTAAACCCGTGTTTTCTCTCAAAACAAGTTTTGGGCGTCAGCGTAAATGAAAGGAGCGCACCTTTGTACAATCCTGAAAATTTGCACAACTTCTTTTAGTAAGCAGGAAGACAAGGAAAGCTTCGTAGAAAGTGGATATTTTAGCGAATTTACGCTAAATTTACAAAAGCGAATCGTTCCCCTAATTTATCCGGGGCGTTTACTTAAATTATACTTTGTATTAAAGTTATTAAAATCAAACAGCAGATGGAAACCATTGACCAAATTGCCCAGCAGTCCATACGAGGTGGAGAATTTCTACTCAAAGACATTACCGCTCAAGATATTTTTACGCCCGAAGATTTTTCGGAAGATCAACGGATGATTGCCACGATGGTTAAAGATTTCATCGAACAGCGCGTCGTACCCAATTTTAATCGACTAGAGAAACTAGATATTGATCTGACGACTAAATTGCTAAAAGAATTGGGCGATCTCGGCGTATTGGGGATTCCTTTTCCAGATACTTACGGTGGTTCACAGATGGATTTTGTGACCAATATTTTGCTGTCTGAGTTGATGGCTGCGTCTCGTTCGCTTGCACTTTCTTTTGGCGCACATACGAGTATTGGGATGTTACCGATTCTTTACTTTGGTACCGAAGCACAAAAACAAAAATACCTACCGCCACTCGTCGCAGGTGATCAATTTGCTGCTTACTGCTTAACTGAGCCGGGGTCTGGTTCGGATGCCTTGGCGGCAAAATCTAGTGCCGTGCTCGCTGACGATGGGACACATTACCTGCTCAACGGACAGAAAATGTGGATTACAAATGCCGGATTTGCCGATGTTTTTACTGTTTTCGCAAAAGTGGATGGGAAACATTTTACGGGTTTTATTGTAGAAAAAAACTGGGAAGGTGTAAGCTTAGGTGCAGAGGAAGACAAGCTGGGGATTAAAGGTTCTTCGACTCGCCAAGTGTTTTTCGAACAAGTCAAAGTACCCACGGAAAATGTGCTAGGAGAAATTGGGAAAGGTCATAAAATTGCGTTTAATATTTTGAACGTAGGAAGAATTAAGTTAGGCAGTGGCGCTATTGGTGGCTCGAAGGTAATTAGCAATCATGCCATTCGCTACGCAAATGAACGAAAGCAATTTGGGCAAGCGATCAGCAGCTTCGGAGCGATTCAGCACAAATTGGCCGAGCAGGCGATCAAAATCTATGTGAATGAATCGGCCGTTTACCGTGCAGCAAATGATATTGGACAACTTGAGCATAGCTTATTAGCAAATGGAAAATCCTTGGGAGAAGCTTTGCTCGGTGGGGCAGAAGAATATGCGATTGAATGTGCATTAATGAAAGTTCATAGCTCGGAATGTTTGGATTTTGCGGCAGACGAAGGTCTACAGATTTTTGGTGGCATGGGCTATTCGGAAGAAGCTCCAATGGCAGCAACTTATCGGGATGCGAGAATCAATCGAATTTTTGAAGGTACCAACGAAATCAACCGAATGTTATCGGTAGATATGGTATTGAAGCGAACCATGAACGGAACACTAGATTTGGTGAACGCCGCGAAAGCGGTACAAAAAGAATTACTATCTATGCCTAGTTTCGAAGCCGCACCGGTTAGCTTTTTTGCGCAGGAAAAGACGATGTTGCAAAATCTAAAAAAAGGATTTCTCCTTTTAGCCGGAGCAACCGCTCAAGCCTTGTTGCAAAAGTTATCCACGGAACAAGAAATTTTAATGCAACTTTCCGACATGATGGGAGATATTTACTTAGCCGAATCCGCCATTTTGCGAACGGAGAAAATGACGCTCCGAACATCGGTAGAAGCAACTGCCCGTCAACAAGATATGACGCGCGTGTTTTTAGAAGATGCCGTAGAGCGATTTAGTTTTGCCGGAAAGCGAGTGATAACTGCTTGGGCAGAAGGAGAAATGAAACGTAATTTACTGATGGGCTTACGCCGATTCACGAAGTACGACGGAATCAACACCGTAGCTGCCCGTAGAAATATCGCCCAAGCTCTGATTGATGCCAATGAATACTGTTTCTAAAAAGATTTTGGTGGCGGTTTACTAAACTTTCTGCTGACCAAATGAATCCACCTAATACCTAAAATTGGCTTTAGAATTAGAAAAAATCGCGCTTTTTTTTTTATAAATTTGCAAAAAAAATATTTCACTTTACCCTTAGATTCGCTTGAACATCAGAAAATTTTCTTTGGCAAGCAGTCGTTATACCATTTTATTAACTCCAGCAATTAGGAAGATAGAAAATACCAGAAAATGATTAAAAAGCTACACTTTGTTTTTTTTCTTTTGATAGGAATCTCATTTTTTGCTTGTCAAAAGAAAACGGTTGCTACGAGCAGCGCCGCAAATTCTGCTGCTCCGCAAAAAATCATTAAAGATTTCGTTGAGCAGAAAGAGATGAAAGTGAAGACCATTTTTAAACGCAAAGAAATCTTAGCCTTTGATGAAGCGGGTAGATTGCTCCGAGAAATACAACTCGATCAGAAAAATACTTATCTCATCGACATTAGTTTTACTTACGATGAACAAGGTCGTATTCTCGAAGAAATTCTGCTAGGCGATTTACTAGCAAAACCGTTGAAAAAATACCAGTATAGTTATCAGCCGAATGGCGAACGCATTGTATCACGCTTCCACCTCGACGAAGCAACTAATCAGTGGAAAAGCCAAACGGCCATTGGGCAATTAAAGCCTAAAGGACAAGAGAAGGAACATCGGCGGAGTGGGTTTCGCTTCCAAAAAAAGGGAGACGAAACGGATCTTGCCAGTCTCCGAGACATGACGACGGACAACAAATTCTCCGTCAAAGAAGTGCAACTTGCACAAGGGATTTTAGCCTTAGTTGTTTACACGGATTATTCCTTGTAGTGCTTGCCTCGTAGCGCTATGAATAGCTTACAGCTAAGCTATTCAAAAACCCCTGCCATCCACTAAAGCATAAAACCGAACGACCTCGTATGGTGGTATTTTTTAAAAAAGCTTATTTTCTGCATGATAGGAACTAACTATTTTTACCTTTAGTAACTATGTTTCCCTTAGTTCTGTTAGTTTTTTTTTTGAATTAAATAGTATTTGCCTTAGCTTTACTTAGCAGTGATTTTAGTTGTCTTGGTACTTACAACTTTAGGATAAATCCCTCGAGAAAGAGCTAGGCATATTTATGTTTAAATACTAGTTGCTAATTGATGTCATCGGCAATTCATTGCCCTACTCATTAGCATGATAGTTCCTTTCTTGATTCTTTATAAAAGACGTCTATTAAAAACTACGTTTAGTTCGACGAATTCATCGAAATTGAAAGCGTACTGAATACTTTTCCAATCAATTTGTTTTCCGTTAGGAATGCACACCAGTGATACTATGCGCGGATGTGCTTTATTCTTTATTAGAGTTAAAATATAATGGGAACGTTAGATCGCTATTTTTTCGTGGTAGAACAAACGGCTAATCATAATATCGGCATTAAAACAAAAATAACATGAAAGTAACTAGAGTACAAAACTTATCGAAAGATACGTTTTTGAAAGACTTTTTAGTCGCGAACAAACCTGTAATCGTTACAGATGCAATGAAAGACTTTGACCGGGACAAATTTACGCCAGATTTTTTGCGGAGTGAATTTGGTGACGAATTGGTGCAAGTTTATGATGACTTATTTAATTTACAAACAGTAGATACCTTAGCGACTTATCTCAATAAAAACTTTGACCGCAAACCCGAAGATGGTCGCGCGTTAGAATATATGCGTTGGTACACCAAGCTGAAAGATACCGACTTCTTCTGGTCGGATGCGGTATTTGAAAAATTAAAACCTTATTGGAACCATCCTTACTTCGTGCCTAATGATAAGCTTGTCGTACCTTATTGCCAAGCGGGCGAAACGAAAAATATCACCGATCATCGATATCCTTACAAAGGACTTTTCGTTTCGGGAAAGGGCTCTCGAACGAGATTGCACCGTGATCCTTTTAGAAGTAATGCCATGTTGTGTCAATTTTACGGCGAAAAGAAAATGTATCTTTACCACCCAAATAAAGTGAATGAGGTAATGAACGGCAAAGAATTTGTCGATTTGATGAATGTTGACCACAAAAAATTTCCAAAATTCAAAGATATCGAAGCAGACTACGAAGATGTGTTGCTACCGGGAGAAATTGTCTTATTTCCATCGGGCTGGTTCCATGATGTGACTTGCGTGTCGGATAGTATTTCCATTACTTGGAATTTCTTGCACGAAGAAGAACTGGATAACCTCTACGAGTTTATTGATCAATATCCCAATGATGACCAATTAGAAATCTTACGGTTTTTCTTGAAAGATAAAATTGGTCCCGATGCTCCGGCAAGTGAAATTAAGGCTTTCTATGAAAGCAATATGAATAACAATTTTGAGTTTATTGATTTATAATATTTCTAAAATTGCTCAAAAAGGGAACCCTATCCGCAAATATATTTGTTGATAGGGTTTTTAAGTACTAAGACAAATTAAATCACTTATTAACTTGCATCATCTTTTGACCAGTCTCTTCGTTACTCAAAGCCTTCCTAAGCAAAGGCTTAGGGCGGTTTTCGTGCCTCGATGCTGATCAAAATCTAACACAATTTAATGGCAAACTAATTTTGTCTTAGTACTTCAGTACTAAGTATTTTTTTGACTACGAATATAACTTTCCTATTTCTTTTTTGTTTAGAATAGTATAAGTTTGTATCAATTAGAATTTATAAAAGCATGCACGACATAGAACCACACTTTAAGTGGAGAGACCGATACATTGCTTCGGAGGATGAAAGATCACCCTTTCGAGGTAGAGTTTACGATGAGTTTAAGTTTACGAATAAAATTTATAACTATTTCATCCATCCTCAATGGGATGAGTTTGGCTCTGCGACTTTATATTTAAAAATACTCGCCGTTGATTACAACGAATCGTACGCCATTATTGAATTAATTGGAGAATGGAATGATTGTTTGTCCAATGATATCATGTTTCTAAAACGAGAAATAATTGACCAATTGGTACCTTACGGGATTACCAAGTTTGTTTTGATTTGTGAAAATGTCCTAAATTTTCACGGCTCGGATGATTGTTACTACGAAGAATGGTATGATGATATCAAAGACGAAGGGGGATGGATTTGCTTATTAAATACTTTACAGCACGTAGAAGAAGAGATGAAATCGACACAGTTACAATATTTTATTAATTTTGGGGAAGAGTTTAACGATATCAACTGGCGACCGCATCGACCAAAGGTTTTATTTTCGGCCATTGATGCCTTAGTAAATGGGATGGTTAAACGACTCACTTTTTAGTACATTTTTCGCAAAAAGCAAACTATGCACAAATCTGGTTTTGTTAATATTATCGGTCGGCCCAACGTTGGAAAATCCACCTTGATGAACGCTTTAGTTGGAGAACGTATGTCGATTATTACGAATAAGCCACAAACGACGCGGCATCGTATCATCGGTATTATCAACGGAGCAGATTATCAGGTTGTTTTCTCCGATACGCCGGGCATTATTGAAGATCCGTCTTACAAAATGCAAGAAGCCATGAATCGCTTTGTGCATTCTAGTTTTGAAGATGCTGACATTATGCTTTTCGTTACGGAGATGGACGAGGAATACGCTTCCGATGATCCTATTTTGGAGCGTTTACGACGGGTGAAGATTCCTTTGTTTTTAGTTTTAAACAAAATTGATTTGGCAACTCCTGCGCAGATCATTGAGAAATTAAAATGGTGGGATCAGCAAATCCTATTTGCCGAAATGATTCCCATTGCAGCGCTACAAAAAAACAATACCAAAAAATTATTAGAACTCATTCTGGCAAATATCTCTGAAGGACCAGAATATTATCCCAAAGATCAACTAACGGATAAACCCGAACGCTTTTTTGTCAGTGAAATTATTCGAGAAAAAATTCTACTCAATTACCAACAAGAGATTCCTTATTCCTGCGAAGTCATCGTGAATAGCTTCAAAGAAGGTCAAACCAATGCAGGCGCGGATTTAGTCAAAATTCAAGCAGAAATCTACGTGGCGCGCAAAACGCAAAAGTCCATCATCATCGGCAAAAATGGGAGTGCCATTAAAAAATTGGGCATGGATGCTCGCAAAGACATCGAAAGTTTTTTGGAAAAGAAGGTTTTCTTAGAGTTGCACGTCAAGGTTAAAGACAACTGGCGAGATGATGATCGCATGCTCAAGCATTTTGGCTATCAACACTAAATTTAGTCGAAAAAGCGTTCAGCCTTACTAGAACTACCTAAATACTGCTATTCTTACCCTACCTTCACTTTCCGCCTTCCGGCAAAAGTAGCTTCCGCTAATCTATTCTTACAAAGCTGATACAATTGTCTATTTTTTTTACGAACTTTGCCCCCCAATAAACAATTATACGCAATGGGAAACATAGTAGCCATCGTCGGAAGACCAAACGTTGGAAAATCAACACTTTATAATCGCCTCATCGGAGGTCGACAAGCCATCATTGATGACACAAGTGGGGTAACGCGAGACCGCAAATACGGGATTAGCGAATGGAACGGAAAAAGTTTTACGGTCATTGATACAGGCGGTTTTGTACAAGGCTCTGATGATGTCTTTGAAGCCGCGATCCGCTCGCAAGTAAAGATTGCCATCGAGGAAGCCAATATCTTGGTTTTCATGGTAGATGTAACCACTGGAATTACGGATTTGGACGAAGAAGTAGCCAATATGCTACGCAGAACAAAAAAGGATGTTTTTCTCGTCGTTAACAAAGTAGACAATCACAATCGCCTACTGGAAGCCAACGAGTTTTGGAGTATGGGATTTGAAAATACACACTTCCTTTCTTCGCTTACCGGAAGTGGTACAGGAGATGTTTTGGATGCCATTACTGAAAAAGTCGTTGAAGAACCATCTATCCACGGTGACATTCCCAAATTTGCTATTGTGGGACAACCCAACGTTGGTAAATCGTCAATGTTGAATGCTTTATTAGGTAAAGAAAGAAACATCGTGACGGATATTGCGGGAACCACGCGCGATTCGATACACTCGATCTACAAGAAATTTGACAAAGAGTTTTTAATTATAGATACGGCGGGGATTCGTAAAAAGGCGAAAGTTCACGAAAACCTAGAGTTTTATTCCGTTATGCGTGCGATTCGAGCGATGGAAGAAGCCGATGTTTGTATGCTCATGATTGATGCACAGACGGGAATGGAAGCACAGGATATGAGTATTTTCCGCTTAGCGCAAAAACGAAACAAAGGAATCGTTTTGCTCGTCAACAAATGGGATTTACTGGACAAAGAAACGAATACGGCGCGGGATTTCGAAAAAGAATTATTTAATAAAATTGCTCCTTTTACGGATGTTCCAATCATCTTTATTTCTGCTTTGGAGAAGCAACGTATTTTTAAAGCCGTTGAAAGTGCCATTGAAGTGAACGAACGCCGTAACTTTAGAGTAAAGACTTCGGAGTTGAATACCATCATGCAAGAAGCTATCGAAAAGTATCCTCCCCCTTCGCACCGAGGTAAATTTGTCAAAATTAAATACATCACCCAACTTCCAACGTATTACCCTGCTTTTGCTTTCTTTTGCAATAGTCCAAAATACATCAAAGAAAGTTACAAAAACTACTTAGAGAATCAACTCCGTAGCCATTTCAATTTTACGGGCGTCCCGATTAGTATCTTTTTTAGACAAAAATAAAAGTCGGCACAAAAGCTGTAATAAGTACTAGGACAGCAGTTTATTTGTAAAAATCAACGACTAAATTTATTATTTATGCCATTTGTTGAAACGGGAATACCAGATCTCAAAGTTTTTGAACCTAAAGTATGGGGGGATGACCGTGGTTATTTTTTTGAAAGCTATAATTTCAACGTTTTCAAAGCTGCTGGAATTGATACCACTTTTGTACAAGACAATCAATCTAGATCAAGCTACGGTGTTTTGCGAGGCTTACACTACCAAATTCCACCTTTTGCACAAGCCAAACTAGTACGAGTGACTAGCGGTGAGGTATTGGACGTAGCCGTTGATATTCGCCCTGATTCTCCGACTTACGGCCAATCGTTTAGTATTCGTTTGAGTGCGGAAAATAAGAAACAATTATTTGTTCCGCGCGGCTTTGCCCACGGCTTTGTCGTACTCAGTGAAACCGCAGAGTTCTTTTACAAATGTGATAATTTTTATTCCAAAGAAAGTGAAGGTGGTTTATTATTCAATGATCCACAGTTGAAAATTGACTGGCAGATTGAGCTAGAGCAATTAATACTTTCTGAAAAAGATCGCTTAAATCCACTTTTTGGCAAACACCGAAGCTTTGCGCCAGCTTCGTAAAGGGCTTTGTAAAAAAACTAGTCACATTCAATTCTTTCATTTCTTTAATCGTATTTGATGATTTCTATCGTAGTAACGGGCAGTAACGGACAAGTGGGCAGTGAATTACAGGCATTAGCAGCAGTTTATCCTCAGTTTCAATTCCACTTTACGGATGCACATACTTTAGACATTACTAAATCCGAACAAGTAAGTGATTTTTTTGCAAAGCATAGGCCCAATTATTGTATCAACTGTGCAGCCTATACTGCCGTTGACAAAGCCGAAACCGAGTCTGACTTGGCGCAGCAAATCAACGTAGCCGGTGCTCAAAATCTAGCGGAAGCTTGCGCCAAGCATCAGGTACAATTATTTCATTTATCAACCGATTACGTTTACCACAATCAACAGAATACGCCCTTTAAAGAAGGTGATCCTACTCACCCGAAAAGTGTTTATGCCCTTACGAAGTTAGCTGGCGACGACATTGCTTTGGCAACGAATGTACAAACGATGGTACTGAGAACTTCTTGGGTTTATTCTTCCTTTGGACATAACTTCGTCAAAACGATGATTCGACTCGGTACCGAAAGAGACCAACTAGGAATTGTTTTTGACCAAATTGGTACCCCGACCTATGCACGCGATTTAGCCGATGCAATGCTTCACCTCATCGAACAAAAAGAAGAGGGGAAATTTTCTGCAGCGCAACTACAAGGTATTTTCCATTACAGCAACGAAGGTGTCTGCTCTTGGTACGACTTTGCCTTAGCTATTTTTGAGTTGGAAAATATTAGCTGTATCGTCAAACCCATCGAAACGACTGCTTATCCAACACCAGCCAGTCGACCAGCTTTTAGCGTGCTCAATAAACAAAAATTCACGAGTACTTTTGATGTAGACATTCCACATTGGCGGGAGAGTTTGCGAGCTTGTTTGGTGGAGTTGAAGAAATAAAACAGATCATTCCTGTAGTGCTACTACCCTAGCGACACCTTTCACCGTTCGAGTAATTTGATGCTTATCTATTGTATCTAGTCCTAAGATTCAATAATCTATTTATTCATTTTTTTTGTTAGATTTAAATGTTTTTCACTAATAAAACAGCTTAAAACAATATGTTTTTGTTATATTTACATGAAGAAGTTGTTTTAAAATATAGTAGCTAATCTTTCAAAAAAAATCATGTGGTGGCAAAAAATAATTTACCGTTGCTCTTTCGATGTAGTTTTTTATTATTTTTCTTTTCTCAAGTTTGTTTACTTTCCGCGCAAGAATTCAATTTAACTTTTGATAACTGTTCCCCTTCAACTACCATTACCATAGAAATATTGGAAGCGGATGCTACTACTTTAGGAAGTTCCCTAAAAATAGCTAAATGGCAAACTGCTTTTACGCCTCCCGTAGAAAATCCCATTTTAAAATATAACTTTTACAATACGGATGTAGATCGCATTTACGTTAGAATTACCGCTGCGGATCAGGCGGGGAAAGGAACCATTAAGGCTCAGGTTTTTGCATTGGATACAGAAGAGGATCCTACGGGGGAGATTAAAGCAATTACCCTTACCGAAACTCCCGCAGGTTCTGGCATTTTTATTTCTACAGCCATTGTGTTAGTATCCAACAAAATTGATGATGTGAATAAGAATAAACACACTATTCTGATTTTTGATCCTAATAAAATTGAAAATACACCGTTAAGCCTAAAAGTAGGCGGCAAACTTGTCGTGCAATATGATGCTATAAATGCGGCGGGACCGATACTAGGGCAGCTCAATTACAACGAAACGAGTACTAAAATCTGTGCATCGGTAAAAACGGTAAAAGTAAGGGGCTACCTACTGAGAGAAACTATTGGTGGTACGCCACTGACCACACCTGAAAATTTCCACGCAGAAATCGCAAAGCTAAATATGACTTGGGCACAAGCTTGCATCCATTTTGAATTACTATCTTTAGATATTGTAGATCCACCTTCGTCGGAATCGTATGAAGATTTTGGCTATGATGGAATTCCTAATACAGGGGATTTGGGGGAAGGGAATGGAATGTTTGATTTTGAGGATTTTGGGGTTGATAATGTTGGAG
>CALFBG010000224.1 GCA_937951685.1 uncultured Saprospiraceae bacterium
TTAAGTCTTGGTGGATTTTAGTCTCTAAGACAGCATCGTACGTTTGTCGGATGACCAATTGTCCCATGGCATTATAAATGTGCAGGTCAAAAGCTTGTGCTTGTTTAAAACCCAACTTAATGACAAAGTTTCCAGTAGTCGGATTGGGATAGAGTAAAAAATCGTCTAGTTCCACTAAGATCTGTGCACTTTCCGTGAAATCTAAAACGACTTCTTCTTCGTAAGTACAATTCCGTTGATCCACTACGCGCACGAGATAATTTCCAGCAGCCAACTCCGTATACGGTGCCGAAAGGATTTCTCCCGCTCGTTCTACAAAAACCTCATACGGTGGTGTTCCTCCGATAATTTGATCTACAAAAATACTCCCATTTGCTGCGCTGCCCGTCACTTGCTCTAGGCTCAACGCTACTTCCAAGGCTTCCGGCTCGGCTACTTCCACGGTCAATACTTGCTCACATCCGTTTTGATCCGTTAAAGAAACGAGATATGCTCCCGCCGTTAAGTCAAATAAATTTTCGTCGGTCGTACCGTTATCCCATTCATATTGATAAGGCGCCACGCCACCGAGTGCAGTCAAATAAATCGCGCCGTCTTTTTCATCGAAGCAACTGATCGGCTCCACTTCTGGTAAAATTTCTAAGAGTTTGGATTCTGTAACCTCAAATGCTTCGATCAATTCACAAGCATTATCATCCGAAATGCTAACGCTGTACATTCCTGCAGTAAGTTGTTCTATTTGATTCATCGTGGAACCATTGCTCCATTGGTACTGATAAGCACCCGTTCCGCCCGTCACGCCAATCGTTAAAGTACCGTTGTCGCCACCAAAGCAACTCACCTCTTTATTTTCTAGCATTTCTGCCGCTAATGCTGCTGGTGCTGCTAGGTCAAAATCTGCTGTCGTTTCACAATTATTTTCGTCCGTAATGACTAAAGTATAGCTTCCAGCGGCGAGCATCGCATTATTAGCAGTATTGACATTATTACTCCAAGCGTATTGCAACGCATTCGTATTTTCTGTTGTAATTTCAATTTGTCCATCGTTGGTATCGGCGCAACTCGGTGCACTAATCGTAGCGGTATAGTTTACAGGACTCAAAACCACAACCTCTAAAGCATCCGTCGAGGTATTGCCATTCGCATCCGTGATCGTAACTTGGTAAGTCGTACTCATTTCTGGCTGGACAATCCTGATAGAATCTTCGTTGGCGTCGTTCCACAAGTAAGTACAATTTTCACAATCTTCAAGATAAGCGTTTAATTCTACGAGTCCTTTGGGGCAAGTGGCCAAGTCTTCACCCAAATCTGCAATCAACTGAAAAGGGCCTTTCAGTTTCATCACCCAAAGATCTTGTGCACCGACATTACTCGGTACATCTTGATCGCCAGAACGACTCGTTCCCGCAAGTAAATAATTTCCATCCGTATCAATCAGAATATGTTGTGCTTCGTCATAAGCGGAACCACCATAGTTTTGGTGCCATTCTAAGGTTCCCGTTTCATCTAATTTTAAAACGTAGAAATCTGCAATTCCTTCTTGTCCGGCGACAAAAGTATTTTCAGACCAAGAATATCCGGCTAACAAAAACCCACCATCAGGAGTTGCTTGGATGCTATTGGCATGATCATATCCTTTTCCACCATAATTTTTTTGCCAAGCTTGTTCCCCTTCGCTATTGAGTTTGACCAACCAAAAGTTCTCATAATATTTTTTCCCGTTTTCGTTACTAAGGTCTAAAACGGGATAATTTCCGGTTAGGGCAAAACCACCATCACTCGTTTCGATGATCCTTGGCTTTTTATTAGCGGCGAAACCGCCAAAACTTTCTGCCCACTGAATTTCGCCAGTTGGATCAATGCTTACGACCCAACAATCCGTCAATCCAGTAGCGGTATTATCCTCCGCAGGAAAAGAAAGCGAATTTCCAGCAATCACGAAGTTTCCCGTTGTCGTTTCTATGATAGCATAAGCAACATCCATTTTAGCGCCGCCGTAGGTTCGTTGCCATAGTACTTCTCCTGCTGCATCCAATTTTAACACCCAATAATCTGCGCCACCGTAACTCTTACCAACGCTTGCTATACCCGCCGAATACGTTACGCCCGCAAGCATATAACCACCATCTTGAGTAGTTGTAATGGCATATGCAGCGTCAAATTCCGTTCCGCCGTAGCTTTTTTGCCAGAGGAGGGTTCCTGCTTCGTCAACTTTGACGAGCCAAGCATCCCCTTTACCACGCTGTACACTTACGTCACCATCATCGGAATAAGTATGTCCCGCGATGACGTAATGCTGATCGGAAGTTGCGCAAATAGCACTAGGATAATCTTGCTGGCTTCCGCCAAAACTTTTATCCCAAAGTAACTCCCCAGCTTCGTCAAGCTTAGTTAACCAAATATCGTATTTGCCATGATTTAGACTGATATCGGTATCCGTTGAATTACTTGCACTCGCCAGCAAATAACCGCCATCCTGTGTTGCTACACTGGTTACGTTGAGCTCATTGGCTGCGCCACCAAGGGTTTTAGACCAAAGTACGTCCGGTTGAGCAAGCAATAAATTAGGTATGAAAAGAATCAAGAAGATAGAACCAAGAAGCGCAGCGTTGCACAGTGCCTGGGAGGAACAGCTATTCATCATAGTATAATTTGCAAGGAAGTGAGGGCGCTAAGGGTGGAAAAGCTAACGAAGTAAATTTTAAAAAAGGAACTCCTCCACCAAGAGGAAGCCGACCAAATCACTTCACTGGTGATACAATCGAAATTTCAATTAGAAAAATTTAAATCTGCGCTTAGCTTTTTACTTGCAATTCAAGTACCAACTTTACTCAAATTGGGTATTTTAGCTTAAAAAAATAGATTCTTACACTTCCCTTTTCTCGATTCCCTCCCACTTTCACAAAGCTAAGACTTAACTTTTGTTGTTTCCCCCTACTGATGGTGCACGTTTAACTAGAAATATTGGATTTAGTGCTGGTCAAACGTGGCTAGGGTGATCTTACTTCTTCGACGATTTTCGTAATGATGCATCTATTCAAAAGCTACTTCGTTTAAGCCTTCTGCTAATTCTGGTAATTACACTTGATTTATGAAAAATCTTTGTATTTTCAAGCTTTGGCGAACGACTTGCCGCCAGAAGCTATTTTAAACTATCTTTTAAGCATTGCGATCCTTCCTCTTTTGTAAATTGCAGCCTGTAAATTAGGTTTGACGCACGAAACGGTAGCCGCTTAAGTCCAAATTTCGTTTCTTTTTCGATATTTTACCCTTGGAATCTTATACAAATGAAAAAAATATTTCTCCCCCTATTTTCCCTACTCTTTGTTGTAAATATAATGGCTCAAAAAGCTACCAAAAAAAGCATGGATCACAGTGTTTACAACGAATGGAACAGTATTCAGCAAACCCAAATTTCAAACGATGGGCGCTGGATTATTTATAATTTGAATGCGCCAGAACACGATCCGATGTTGAATATCTATGATCATACTAGTGGGCGAACTTCGAGTTTTGAGCGCGCTACGGGGGCAAAAATTACGGCAGATAATGCTTTTTTAGTTTTTACGATTAAAGCCCCCGTTGATTCCGTCAAACAAATGCGCAGAGATAAGGTAGAAGATAAAGATTTGCCTAAAGATACTTTAGCCATTTTGCAGTTGAGTAATTTTCAGTTGCATCGTATTCCTCGGGTAAAATCCTTTCAAATCTCCAAAAAATCATCCGAGTTGATTGCTTACCACTTAGCAGTAGCCAAACCTATTGAACAAGACTCTAGCCAAACGGAAAAACTTAAAAAGGAATCTAAAGACAATGGTAGTTTGTTGGTCATTCGCTCCTTAAAAACGATGAAAGAAGATAGTATTCCTTACGTTGTGGATTACCAAGTAGCCGAAGAAGCGGCACAAGTAATGGCGACAAGTACAGGAGATGATCAAGATTTTCTGCCGGGTGTTTATCTTTTTAATGGTAAGAAACAACAACTACAAGCCATTCAAACGGGTAAAGCGGAATACAAACAACTCTCCCTTTTTCGCACGGGTGAACAATTAAGTTTCCTTGCGGATCGAGACACAACTAACGCACGCTACCGTCCCTACGAGTTATTTTATTGGAAAACAGGCATGGATGCTGCCACAATTATCGCAGATGGCAAACACTCCTTTTTACCGAAAGACTGGCACCTCAGTGAACACAAGCGACCTAGTTTTTCCGAAGATGGAAAAACGCTTTACTTCGGAATGGCACCTTATCCTATCTTACAAGACACCAACATCCTAGCGGAAGAAATTGTCAACGTGGAAGTTTGGTCGTACTTAGATAATCGTTTACACACACAACAAAAAGTCAATTTAGAAGATCAAAAAAAGAAACATTATTTGTGTGCGGTTCAATTGAAAAATAAGCAAATCACACCTTTGCACAATCAACTACTTCCCGAGCTTCGTTTAGCGGACGAAGGTAATGCAACTAGCCTTTTAGCTTTTACCGAAGAGCCATATTATGCGAGCCTTTCGTGGGAAGGATTTCCGAGCTATAAAGATGTGTACACCGTCAATCGTACGACGGGCAAAAAGCAGCTCGTTGGTAAAAAAATAAAAGCGGAGATTAGCATTTCTCCGGCGGGGCAATATTTATACTGGTACAGTTATCCCGATTCTGCTTGGTTTAGTTATCATATTGAAAAGCGCGTCCAACATCAACTTACCACGGCGAAGCAATTGTTCTACGATGAAATTAACGATCGCCCAATGCATCCTTTTCCTTACGGAACCTTAGGCTGGGAAACGGAAGATCGCCACTTGCTGCTTTACGACCGTTATGATATCTGGAAAGTAGATCCTGATGGAAAAACAGCGCCCATCAATTTAACCAAAGGGCGACAGCAGCAACATACTTATCGTTACCTGCGCTTGGAGGAAGAAGCTCGCGCCGTCGATCCCAAAGAACCAATGTTGTTGCACTACTTCAATCATCAAACGAAAGCTTCTGGCTACGCGCGTTTGTCTTTGAAAAGTGAGCGATTGGAGTTGCTGATACAAGACGATCTCAATTTTAGCCGACGGCCAATGAAAGCACAAAATGCGAATACGATCGTTTTTACGAAGGAAAGTTTCCGCAAATTTCCCGACTTACAACGCAGTGAAGATCTAAGTTTCAAAAAAGTTAAACAGATTAGCAATGCCAATCCTCAGCAGGCGAATTACCATTGGGGTACGATTGAGCCCTATCAATGGACGGCTGCAAATGGAGAAAAAATCAACGGGATGTTAGTAAAACCTGATAATTTTGATCCACAGAAAAAATATCCGCTGCTCGTCAACTTTTACGAACGAAGCTCTGATCGTTTGCATCGCCACATCGCACCTGCACCACACCGTTCCACCATCAATTACAGTTTTTATGCGAGTCGGGGTTATTTAATCTTCAACCCTGATGTTCCTTATAAAGTAGGTTATCCGGGCGAAAGTGCTTTTGATGCGGTTATTTCTGGGGTAAGCTCTTTAATCGACAAAGGTTTTGTAGATAAAGATCGCATTGGTGTACAAGGTCATAGTTGGGGAGGATATCAAGTTGCGCATTTGGTGACCAAAACTAATATTTTCAAATGTGCAGAATCTGGTGCGCCCGTCGTTAATATGATCAGTGCATACGGCGGTATTCGCTGGCGGTCTGGTTTAAGTAGAATGTTTCAGTACGAGCATACGCAAAGTAGAATTGGAGGTACCATTTGGGAGTATCCCTTACGTTACATGGAAAACTCTCCGATTTTCTTCGCCGATAAAATCGAAACGCCCGTTTTAATTTTGCACAACGATAAAGATGGAGCGGTGCCTTGGTACCAAGGTATTGAGTTTTTTGTAGCACTCCGTCGCTTACAAAAACCGGCTTGGTTACTCAACTATAACGATGAACCACACTGGCCCGTCAAGTGGCAAAATCGAGTAGATTTCAATATCCGTATGCAACAGTTTTTTGATCATTATTTACAAAATGCGCCCAAACCGCAGTGGATGGAAAATGGGGTGCCAGCTATTGATAAAGGTATTCACCAAGGTTTGGAACTACTAAAAGAATAAATCTGGATTAACTCCTTCAGCTTAAAGTCCAAGAAAATGTGCCCCGAAGACAAAATTTGACTAAATTTTGTGCTTCTAGCTGGCAATGCATGAAATTTTTAGTTTGATTGTACGCAATCCTAAGATTATTTTGTTATTTTTATTCTAGCCAAATATTCTTACAAAAAAATCCGGCATTGCGATGCAAGCATACCGAATAAAGACTGCTCTACTTACCTTTCTGCTTTGTTGGGTAACCCTATCTCCAATAGCTGTATTGGGTCAAGTACCTACGATACAAGATTGCCTTGGTGCAATTCCTATTTGTGAACCTATTTATGTAGAAGCTAATGCGCCAACGGGGAGTGGTAACTATACCAATGAGATCAACAGTTCCCTTTGTTGCATGGCTAATGAGAA
Organism: uncultured Saprospiraceae bacterium; assembly: GCA_937951685.1. Taxonomy (GTDB): domain Bacteria; phylum Bacteroidota; class Bacteroidia; order Chitinophagales; family Saprospiraceae; genus CALFBG01. The sequence goes on from CALFBG010000224.1 coordinate 6,480, forward strand.
CAACAGTATTTGGTATACCTTTACGGTAAATCAAACGGGTGATTTCGGCTTTGAACTTGTCCCTAACGATTTAGATGATGATTACGACTGGGCACTTTTTAATATTACTAATGCAGAATGTGCTGATATTACGAGTGATTTCGAATTGATGGTTAGCTGTAATGCCGCCGGAGGGGGGAGTTGTCAAGGCGTCACGGGAGCCAATGGAAATACGACTTATCAAATTCAAGGTGCTGGTTGTAATAATACGCCACCCAATATCAATGTGGCACTCAATCCTTTCAATGCACTCGTGAGTGTCCAAGAAAATAATACTTATGTTTTGGTCATTTCCAACTGGACCGGCTCGACCAATGGCTATACGATAGATTTTGGTTTGTCTTCTAGCATTGGTATTTATGATGTCGCTCCGCCAAGTATGCAAGTGACCGATGTGCCCGTCGATTGTGAAGATGCTACTATTCAAATTTTATTTTCAGAAAATATTAAATGCGAAAGTATCAGTGCTGCTAACTTTGAGTTAGTTGGACCAGGCGGTCCGTATACCCTTGAACTCGACGCTCCGATTTGTGACGTCGGTGGTAGTTACGAAAAAGCATATACACTCCGAGTAGATCCACCGATTACGGAAAGTGGAAGCTACGAAGTTAATCTAGTTTTAAATGATGCCAACGAGGTGCTTGACCTTTGTGATAATCAAGCCCTTCCTTTTAGTCAGACTTTTACGATTGCGCCTTTTGAGGTTACGGTTGATCTCGGTTTGCCTGAGCTTACCATTTGCGAAACGGAGGTGCTGGAACTAGATGCAAGTTTTCCCGACGCAGACTACCTCTGGCACGATGGGTTTACGGAAGCGAGTCGCATCGTAACGGGCGAAGGAGTTTACTCCGTTACCGTTTCCACTCCTTGCGCCTCAGATACCGACGAAGTAACCGTCAATTATTACGTAGATACGTTGAATGTTGATTTTGGCAGAGATACTATTTTATGCCCCGGAGATAGTTTATTACTCGACGTCGCACAGCCGGGACTTAGTTACCTGTGGCATGATGGATCAACAAATGCTAGTTTCAAACTTGGTTCGGCCGGTAATTATGCGGTGAGCATTACGGATGGATGTGGAATGGCAACGGGAGCGCTCAAGGTGAGTTACCGCGAGCGAATTAGTTTAGACTTGGGAGAAGATGTTTATTTGTGTGAGGGGGAGACAAAAGTTTTGGATGCTTATTCTCCCGTAGAAGGCGCAGGTTATTTTTGGAATGTTAGTGATTTTGATTCCGTACATTTAGCGACTCAGCCGGGGATTTATTCCGTAGTTGTTTATTCGGAGTGCGAACAAGTCTACGACGAGATCAACTTAATGGAATGTTTCTTTTGCGAAGTTTATACGCCCAATGTTTTCTCGCCCAACTTTGATGGCACCAACGACTATTTCCGCCCCTACTCTAATTGTCCCTTAGAAAATTTTAAGATGGCTATTTATAATCGCTGGGGCGCTGAAGTTTTTACGAGCAACGATGTAAGCAATTCGTGGGATGGAACCATTAAGGGCAAAGATGCCAATATTGGAATCTACTTGTGGCGGATTGAATATACCGTCGTTGAAAATGGGATTGCTCGCACCGCATTTATTCAGGGCGACGTTGGCCTTTATCGTTAAGCTTCTTGCGCAAAACCGTAAAAAAAGTCCGAGCTAAGACCTTTCCTTTCTTTTCAAGCATTCGTTTACAACAAACTAGTCTAAGTTTTCATTTATTGGAGACTAACGCGATGACGCCACAACTATTTTTCTTTTAATTAAGAAATTGTTTTAAAAAAAATAGTGCTTAACGCAAATTTTATCACCTCGAGTTTGTTTTAAAATAAATCTTAAAACAAAGTCATTACAAAACAAGCACATATGGGACTTTTAGATAAGCTATTTGGCAATAAGAAAAACTCCACAATTTACACCGACGAAGAATTAGTTAACGCTGGCGTTTGTCCAAATTGCTGGGGACATCAAGCCTACGATGGTCAGTATTTACAATACGAAAAAGACCAAGTCAGTCCCGATAAGAAAAATCAAAAAGCCTTCATTCAAAAATTTGTTGAAACCAATATTACGGGAATCAAACTCAAAAAGCATGGGCCGCAATTGAGCTGTCCTGCTTGTAAGACGAATTACTAAATCCAGCGTTCAAGATTTGGGTAAACAAGAGCGGATATAAAAACCGCAGCATCTTTCAGACGCTGCGGGTAATTTTTAAATTCGAGTTTGATTTTTTTTGTACGAAAACTTAGCGCTGTACAACCATTCTCTGCGTTGCAATGACGGCTCCGTTGGAGACAATGGTATAAACGTAAGTACCGCTACTTAATCCTGCGGCATCAAATTCAACGCTACCTTTACCAATTACTGGAAAAGATTTTAAAACGCTGCCGTTTGCATTATAAACAACCAAGTTTGCATTATTAACATCACTTGGTAGTTCGTACTGAATCGTCGTAAGATCATTATACGGATTAGGAGTATTTTGCTTAAGTACCGCAGTGCTTCTCATTGCGGTTGCTGGACTTTGAGACTTTGCTAAATTATTTACTAAACTTTCTAGCTTGTCAATTCTATTTTTCAATTCGTCGATTTCTTCCTTTTGATCTTCGATGACCCGACTTTGCGTTTCATTCACTTCTTCTTGTGCTTCTATCGTTGCATTTTGCTCCTTCATTCCTTCTACTAATACCGGAATCAATCCCTCGTAGCGTACTGCGTAATAACCATCTTTATCTTGTCTCACCAATTCGGGAAAAACCTTTGCTAAGTCTTGTGCTAAGAAACCGTATTCGGTACGATCATCACTATCCTCGAAATTAATTTCACCAAATTTTTCTCTCTTAAACTTATAGGATACGCCTTCTAATTGATTAATTTTTTCGAGCGATGTCTTAAGGCTAACGATGTCTTTTTTAAATCGCTTATCCGAAGAAGACCAAAATCCACCTGTACAAGCCGCCGTACCGTTAACATCCAAAGTATACTGAGGATTCGTTTTCAAAATCCCTACGCGACCGTTAGAGAGAATAGACATTCTCGTTTTATTAACGTTAGTACTTGTCACAAAGTCAAAGTCTAAGCGACCTCCTCCTGCCCAAGAAACGACGCCGTGCTTTCCGTCTTTAACCCCCGAGATATAAAAAGCACCATTCCACTGGCGAATCAATCCGTAAGTTTGGGTTACATTTGGTGTACCAAAGTTTCCACCTAAAGCCGCCCAACGATCATTCGAACCTTGTCCTCCGAAAGCGCCCGAAAAGGCTTGTGAAAAGCGACCACCGACGTGTAAAACAATATCGTTAGGAAATGGATTTAGGGCTGCAATAGATACATTTCCCTTTCGGAAAATATCCGTAGAAATATCGTTGTCCGCTACCGGATTGTAGCCAGGATCAGAAAGCCATTGTGCTTGAGTAGTGGTAATACTTCCCATTAAGAAAAGTACAAGTAATAAACTGAATTGTAAAAATTTTGAATTTTTCATAATAGTATTTTTTAAGGTTAAATATATTTTTAAAAGCTGCCGCATCATACCTTTGTCCGACCTATTTCCCGCTCAACACTTTTTCATTAAAAAAAGATAAAGCAGTAGCAGACCAAATGCCGAGCTGTAGCCGAAGGTTTTAATTAAGACGGAAATAGTATTTAAAAAAAGATATTGCTTACGATCCACCGAACAATGTAATACCTTGATCGTTTAGTCTTTGTAACGGTTTGTTAACTAAAGTGGATGCAGCGTAGCACTAAAAGCATTGGCAGAGAAAAGGTATTTCTCTTTATTACTTTTTGTAGTTATAACTTGATGATAATACAAGTTTTTTTATTTAAATAACAAAAAAAATGTAATGTAAAATCCTAAGTTGAGATAAAAAAGTAGGCTATTGTTCTCAAAGAAGAATAGCCTACTTTACGAATCAATTCTTAATCAATCCGATTTACTTTTGTACAACCATTGCTTGGCGTGCGATGCTTTCCCCGTTAGCGATGATACTGTAAATGTATGTACCGTTAGTTAAACCACTAGCATCAAATTCTACATTTCCTTTTCCAGCGATGTTAAATGTACGGATAGTGTTACCGTTGAAATCGTAAACAACTAAAGAAGCATTGCTTACGTTGCTTGGTAATTCGTACTGAATCGTTGTAAGGTTGTTGAATGGATTTGGAGCATTTTGCTTAAGCACTGCTGTGCTTTGAGTCGTAGGATTTTCCTTTTTGTTTAATCCTTGCTGATCAGCCATGTTGTTGATCAAAGCCTCCAAACGATCAATTCTAGTTTTCATTTCCTCCATTTCTTCTCGCTGTGTAGCAATCGTATTTTCTTGCTCCTTCATTCCTTCTACTAATACAGGAATCAAACCAGTATAGTTTACAGCGTAGTATCCTGCATCGTCAACGTGTACCAACTCTGGAAATACTTTTTCTAAATCCTGAGCGATGAAACCTAACTGCTGATCTTCACCTGCTTCTTCGAAACTAACACCATTGATTTCTCCTCTTTTGAATTTGTACGTCTTACCATCTAAGGCTTTAATTTTGTCCATTGCACCGTCGATTTGTGTAATATCTCTCTTATATCTTCTATCCGAAACAGACCAGAATCCAAGTGTACATCCCGTCTTACCTCTTACGTAAAACTTAAGCCCTAAAGTATTCGTTGTTCCTACACCAACATTACCAGATTTAGCATTGATGTAAGTATCATTACCACTATTTAAGTTAAGGAAAAGAGGATTTTTCATCGCATCTTGTTCGTTACCATCAAAAATCATGTAGTCATTTGGATCTTCAATCCAAAGGGTACCATCGTTACCATTATTTTCATTTCCTACTACGGTTAATCTTACTGGAGGAGCGGTTGTTCCAATTCCTAAATTCCCTTTGAAAGTAAGTGACATTCTTGTTCGGTTTATGTTACCTCCATCTACCCAGTCAAAATCCATTCGTCCCGTATTCGACCAAGAATTAACTGCGTGCGTTCCGTCCTTCACCCCTGCAATGTGAAATACATCATTCCACTGACGGATTAAACCGTAAGTCTGTGTTGGATTCGGTGTTCCAAAGTTCCCTCCTAAGGCTAACCAACGATCATTTGCTCCCGTACCTCCAAAAACACCAGAGAAGTCTTGTGCAATACGACCACCAACAAACAAAGGAATGTCGCTAGGAAAAGGATTGTTAGCAGCAATCGCCACACTCGCCTTTCTAAAAATATTTGTTGAGATATCCGTATCCGCAACACCTCCACCACCGGGATCCTTTTGCCATTGTGCAGAAGTTGTTGACACAAAAAGTATACTAAGTAATCCAACTAAAAAAGAGTATTGTAAAAATTTAAACGCTTTCATAATAGATATTTTATTAAGGTTAAAAAATGAGTTTTATTTGAATATTTGAACTTTTACCTTCTGTAAAGGCAAAGCAATGCCAGGGAATCATAGGTCTGATTCCAATTTTATTTTATTAAAGTAGCACTCGATTGAAGTCTTGTGAAGCGTTGTGTCTAGGCACCAGCTTTAAAGTTGATAGCGGAGCAATCCACTTCAAAACTAAATCGGGAAGACCAAGTACTTCCACTAAGCGGTTGTTTAAAAAGGAGCTTACTAGGTCAACGAAATTCGCTTCCTGTATACACCGATTTAAATAACTACTTATGACTTAAGTGCGTTACTGTTTAATAGACATTAATAATTTGTAGAAGAAGTTATGCTTTTAGATACGTTCAGAGTAGGCTTGTTTTGCAGCTAAATTCGTGCAGCAGCCATTTTGTTACGGGATTAAAAAATTTACTCTTAGTTTAGCTTTTAGATGACCTTTGTACAACTGCAATTTGGAATATTTGTGATTGCTTTTATTGTACGATGAACAAGCAATTCAGTATATTATCACTTGTTATATGTTGATTAACATCGAAAGTTTTATTTTGTTCACAAAAAAACAAATAAAATGTAAAAAAAATAAAAACACATTTAGTGTGTTGTAATAAAAACACAGTAACAATTAGAGCTAATCCCTTGCTAATCAAGACAAAACTATTCCTTACTCCCATTTTAATGTAGGAAATATTTTTTTAGATTTTTTTTTACAAAAACAAACAATATACTCAACGCCGAGTAGGACAAATACTCCACTAGAAAGTATTTCCAGCATCACCATTCCGAATCGAACTTCAAAATAGTGTCCTCGTACACTTTAAAAACCCATTTATTGAGAGAACTGATTTTCCTTACGAAAAAAGGATGCGCTTAAAATTCCTTTCGCTTATTTTGAAGTTATAAAAATTGCTCGCAAGGCTTTGCTAAGCTCATAAACACCTTCAACCGTTTTTTGATCCGCCGCATTAGTCAAAATAGCAAAAGCGATTCCTGCTTCTTTAAAAATCAAACTATGACAATAAAAAGTACCCGCACTGCCATCGTGATAATTGACCGGCATTGCTTCAATCATAGTTCTTCCCCATCCAATACCATATTTTGCAGAATCCGCATTCGCTTCGTGTAAAAATTGTACCACCTTTGCGGGTAATAAGTCATCTTCTCCCGACAAGCCTTTGAGTTGTAGTTGTAAAAACTTTGCATAGTCTTGCGTACTCATATTCACCGCTCCCGCTGCGGCTACCAAGAGATCAAGGTGATACTCGCTATTGGGATTGTGCGGTGCACCATCTAAATGTCCCCAAGGCTGATTTGGATCTTTCATTGCGGGCCAATCGTAGCCTGCCTCAATTTTCAGCGGTGCAAAAAGATACGTTTCTAATAAATCTTCCCAAGCTTTTCCCGTCACCGCTTCGAGCATGGTACTCGCAATCGCGTAGCCTGCATTCGAATAGGTAAAACCACTTTCCGGATCAATTTTAACGGGTTCTAAGGTCAGTACCCATTGTGCGAATTTTTTTCTTCTTGCTACGATCGTACCTTCGGTAGGAGGAATAATCATAAAATCAATGCCCGCCGTAAAGGGTTGAATGTAGGCACGATGTGACAATAATGCTTGCAGGGTGATATCTTGGTAAGCAGCTTTGGTGTTGGCTTTCCACGCTGGAAAAATATCTAATACTTTAGTTTCCCATTTAATTTTACCTTCGGCAACCAATTGCGCTGCCAAAAACCCCGTCATGGCTTTGGTATTTGAACCGAGATGCATTCGATCCGTCACTTCCAGTTTTGCTTCGGCAGTTTGCTTGCGTTTTCCTTTTGCTGTTAGGCCTAGTATTTTTGTTTTATCTACAATTACCGCTGACAAACCGGGCATTTGATAAGTGGTGAGCGTTTTTGCTACGGCTCTTTCTAAAGCCTCTTGTTTAGCCATCGTTTGATCGCTTTTTTGTGCAACAACAGTAGACAAGTTTAGTAAAGTCAAGATTAGCATCGCAGCTTGGTATATTTTTTTCATTTTGATATTTTTGATCGGCTTAAGTAAATGCCATTTTGCTCAATTTCTTTTGATATTATTTTTCAAACAAAGCAAAAATACGCGAAAAGGCAAAGAAGTGCTAAAATCTTTGACGAGCGCATGAAAATCATTGACCACGGTGAGAAACGACCTTGTATTTTTCGACTAGCTGACTGATTATCCCTTGTATTAAATCAACTTTTTGTCTTTTTAAGACCTAAAACTATTTTAAAATAAAGACTAATAAAACGGATACTTTTTTAATTTTAGTAAAAAAAACCACGTTCTTTGAGACACTTGTTGAAATAGTTTGTCAAGACACCAAAATCCATCATAGATGAAAGCCCTCATTCCTTTTGTGTTACTCCTATCCTTACTATGCTGCGCTTGCAAGACGAGTAAGGTTTCCTCAAACAATAAAGCTAGTGATGCCGAGTTGCGAGCGCACGCCGAGTTACTTTCGAAGAAATACATTATCACTGACGGTCACGTAGATTTACCGTACCGTTTAGCCGTCAAAAACTTTAGACTCAGTAAAGAATTATTGGGGATTCCCATCGACAGTGGCGAAGGAGATTTTGATTACAAAAGAGCTAAAGAAGGAGGCTTGGATGCGCCTTTTATGTCTATTTATATTCCTGCGTCTTACCAAAAAACGGGTGGCGCCAAACTTTACGCCGATTCCTTGATCAATTTGGTGCAAGCCATTATCAAAGAACACCCTGATAAATTCGCAGCGGGAAATACGCCACAGCAAATAACAACTAACTTCAAAAAAGGACGCATTTCTTTACCAATGGGCATGGAAAATGGTGCGCCCATCGAAGATGATTTGGCGAATGTACAGTATTTCTTTCAGCGTGGTATCCGTTACATTACCCTTACGCATTCCAAAGACAATCAAATTTGTGATTCTTCTTACGACGATGCGCATACTTATAATGGCTTGAGTGCTTTTGGTCGGAAAGTCGTGGCAGAAATGAATCGCGTTGGAATCATGATCGATATCTCGCACGTTTCGGATAGTACTTTTTATCAGGTGATGGAATTAACGAAAGCTCCCGTCATTGCTTCTCATTCTTCTTGCCGAAAATTTCTTCCCGATTTTGAAAGAAATATGAATGACGATATGATTCGTAAATTGGCAGAAAATGATGGTGTAATCCACATTAATTTTGGCTCCACTTTTATTGACCTCAAGGTTCGAGAAAAAAATAATGAAAATCGACAGAAATTACGCGCCTTACTCACCGAGAAAGGAGTCGAGGCTGATACAGATGCGGGTAAAGCAATTATTGAAAAATTTCGCAAAGAAAATCCTAGCCTCTATGCTGACGTAGAAACGGTTGCCAATCATATTGATCATGTGGTTGCTTTAGTAGGTGTAGATCACGTTGGTTTTGGTTCGGACTTTGACGGCGTTGGTGATTCTTTGCCAACGGGATTAAAAGATGTCTCTAAATTTCCAAATTTGATTTACGTGCTTTTGAAAAGAGGATACTCGGAAGATGACATCGCAAAAATTTGTTACAAAAATACTTTTAGAGTTTGGAATCAAGTACAGCGTGTCGCTGGACAAATGTAAGGCATGAATCAACTTACTAAACCAAAGATTGACCTCAGTGTAATTCCGCTTTTCATCTACCTCTTACTCGTGGTGATCAATAACGTCGTTGACCCACGTTGGTTGGTTACCGGCTGGAATAGCCAATTGAGTTGGGATGTTTTGGGATATTACCTTTACCTTCCCTCTGCGTTTATCTATCAAGACTTTTTTGACTTGGCTTACATTCCGGGAATCATGGAAACCTACGAGCCCAGTAGTTATTTCTACCAAGCACACAAAGCCGTTGGTTGTGATAATTATACGATGACCTACACGATGGGCTTAGCGATACTATTAATTCCATTTTTCTTCTTGGGGCACCTACTTGCTTTTCTCGGTGGCTTCCCCATGGATGGTTTTTCCAGCCCTTACGTTTTTGCTGCGTACCTTGGTGGCGTTTGTTATGCTTTCGTTGGGCTTTGGTATTTGCGTAAAGTACTCCGACATTATTTTTCGGATCAGATTGTAGCACTGAGCTTGAGCATTTTGGTGGTAGGCACTAATTTTTACCATTATTCCAACCACGAGGTATTAATGACGCATTTGCCGCTTTTTATGTTGAATGCAATTTTGATTTATAATACGCACAAATGGCACGAACAACATCGTTGGAAATATGTTTTTGGTATTGCCATCAGTTTGGGCTTAGCCGTTTTGATGCGCCCTTCTGAGATTCTTGCCGCCTTGGTGCCTTTACTTTGGCAGGTGTATTCGCTGGAAAGCTTAAGGCAAAAAGTACAACTCGTAGTTAAACAAAAATGGCAATTGCTGGCTTTGGTTGGCATTTGTTTTTTGATTGGTTTACCTCAATTTTTATATTGGAAATGGACAACCGGACAGTTTTTTTATTACTCGTACCGAGAAGTTGGTTTCCGCTTTCACGATCCTTATTTAGAGGAAGGCTTATTTAGTATTCGCAAAGGTTGGTTGGTGTATACGCCTTTAATGGCGCTGAGTTTGCTCGGGTTGTGGCCCTTGTGGAAACAACACCGTAAGATTGCGCTTGCTTGCATTGCTTATACCATTTTGCATATCTACTTTGTCTTTAGCTTTGAAGTTTGGTGGTACGGGGGAAGCTTTGGCTGTCGTGTATTGGTGCAGAGCTATGCTTTATTTTGTTTTGCGATTGCCGCCTTTTTGAGTTTGTCCATTTGGCGAAATCACTTTGCTAAAATCATCCTAGGACTCGCCATCGTTGCTTGTACCTTGCTCAATCAATTTCAAAACTGGCAATACAACCAATATTTTTTCTCAACGGAAGGCATGTCGCCTTATGTTTATAAATTAATTTTTGGACAAACGGAACAAACCCGTGATATGGTGCGGCGCTTCGAAAACGTTGAAAGTTTTGGCGAACAGGAAATTGCTTCGGAGAAAGAAATCATTTTCAGTGATTTTGAAGTGGATAGCACATCGCAACAAGTTTGGCATTACACCACGCTAAGGGCCGCTTCTGGCCAACAATCCGTGCAGGTGGAACAAACACATCCTTACTTGCAATTTTTTGAAGGCAGTGTTGAAGCTTTGTCCATGCCCGAGAAAGCGGCTTTCCGCATTCAACTAAAATCTAATTTTGACGAGTACGAATGGGATTACTACCGTTTTGCGAAAGTCGTGATTTCTTTTGCGAAAGCTGACGGAACGATCATTTATGAAAACTACGTGCCGATACAAAACTTGTCCGGACCAGAAGAAATTGAAAACCCAAACTATCTTTACGGTCTGCCGAAAGCTTGGTTTGAAATTACGTTTGATAAAAAAATCGAACAACATAAATTAGCACCGACGGATCGCGTCAAAATCTTTGTCATGAATTTAGGCAACAAAGCTGTTTATATTGATGACTTTAAGATATCTTTACTTGAGTTGAAATAAGTTCAACGATATTATTGACCTGAGTGATGGAAATGCTTTTATGCCGTTTTGATGACTCAGCAAACCTTACCATTTTATGTATAAATTTTTATGTATTAGCTTTTGCTTCTTCTTAGCTTACCCTTTGCGCGCACAACAAGTACCCAATACATCTACTTTGTCTTTGGAAACCATCATGCAAGGAGAGCAATTTATCGGCTATTCGCCCGAACGCATTTTTTGGTCAGAAGATAGCCGATCCGTCTATTTCAATTGGAATCCGACGATGGATACTTTAAGTAGTTTGTATAAAGTAACCAGCGCTTCTACTAAACCAACAAAAGTAAGCCTAGCCGAAGAAATCGCTTTACCTAGCAGTCGGGGTACTTATAATAAAAAGCGAAGCCACAAAGTATATAGTAAAAATGGTGATTTATTTCTCTTAGATCTCGCAAAGTCGGAGACTATACAAATTACAAATACGAGTGATCGAGAAAGCAACCCTATTTTTTCTGGCGACGAACAGTTTATCGTCTATTTAAAAAACAATAATTTTTATACTTGGCATATTCAGCAAGGTACGACCAAGCAATTGAGTGATTTTAGTTCCGGAAAGGAAAAAAAAGAAGATAAAAACGAAGCTTACGAGCAATGGCTAGAAGATGATCAACTCAGCAATTTTGACATTTTACAAGAACGAAAAGCGAAACAAGAAACCCGAGAGCGAAGATCCGATTTGCGACAAGCAGACCGCCCGCAAACTATTTATTATGGCAATAAAAGAATCGGCAATCTCCGCATTAGCCCCGACTTAAAATACATTACTTATCGCCTAACCAAAAACGCCAAAGCTAAAAATACCGACGTCCCCAACTACGTCACGGAATCGGGCTACACCGAAAAATTACGTGCCCGAGAAAAAGTCGGTAGTCCACAGGATACTTATGAAATGGGCATTTACGACTTAAAAAAAGATACTTTCTATATTGTCGATGTGAGTCAGATTGAAGGTATTTATGAAAAACCTAAATTTTTAAAAGCGTATTATAAAGCTAAAGAACCCTACGCAACGAAATTTAAAAAGCCCCGACAAACGATTATTCACGGTCCCGTTTTTTCGGAAGATGGAAAAGCCTTGGTCGATATTCGTACGATGGATAATAAAGATCGTTGGATCATGCTGCTTGACCTCGCGACGGGAAAACTTAAAAACTTAGATCGACAACACGACGATGCGTGGATTGGAGGACCTGGGATTTCGAGTTGGAATTTTGTACAAGGTAACATGGGCTGGCTCGCCGATAATCAAACGGTTTGGTATCAATCGGAAGTAACTGGCTATTCCCACCTTTACACCCAAAATATTAAACAAGGCAAGAAAAAAGCCCTCACCAAAGGCAAATTCGAAATCTTGGACGCACAACTTTCTCAGGATAAAACAGCCTTTTACCTACGCTCAAATCAAGCAACTCCACACCAACAACATTTCTATAAATTCACTCTTGCCGATAAAAAAATGACGCAGCTTACGAGTCTGCCCGGTAATCATCAAGTGACGCTTTCGCCCGACGAAAAACAATTAGCCATTCGTTATTCTTACAGCAACCAACCTTGGGAACTTTATCTCATGCCCAACCAAGCGAATGCCGTTGCCAAGCGAGTAACCAATTCTACCACCAAAGCTTTTCAAGCTTATCAATGGCGAGACCCTGAAATTGTCCACTTCACCGCAAAGGATAAAACAAAAGTTCCTGCCCGTATTTATCGCCCTAAAAACCCTACGAAGAAAGGACCAGCGATCATTTTTGTACACGGTGCCGGTTATTTGCAAAATGTACATCAGTGGTGGAGCGGCTACTACCGAGAATTTATGTTTCACAATATGCTAGCCGACAATGGCTACACCGTTTTGGATATTGACTACCGAGCAAGTGCAGGATACGGACGAGATTGGCGAACGGCGATTTACCAATTTATGGGAGGAAAAGATTTAGAAGACCAAGTTGATGGTGCCCAATTTCTAGTAGACGAGTATGATATTGATCCAGAGCGCATTGGTATTTATGGCGGTTCTTATGGCGGCTTTATTACCTTGATGGCACAATTTACGAAGCCCGGCGTTTTCAAGTCCGGCGCAGCGTTGCGTTCTGTAACTGATTGGGCGCACTACAATCATCCTTATACTTCTAATATTCTCAACACGCCCCTATTAGACAGCCTTGCTTATCGCAGAAGTTCTCCTATTTATCACGCCGAAGGATTGGAAGATCATTTATTGATTCTTCACGGTATGATTGATACCAATGTGCAATTTCAGGACGTCGTACGCTTGGCACAACGATTAATTGAGTTGGGGAAAGACGATTGGGAATTTGCTGTTTTCCCAATGGAGCGCCACGGTTTTGTTGAATCAACGAGTTGGACCGATGAGTACAAGCGTATTTTCAAGCTTTTTCAGCAGACCTTGAAGTAAGCGGTATTCAGCGGAAGTAACGCTGCCAACAACTATTTGTAAGGTACCTTATCATACAGTACCATACCGCTTTTTCGCCCTGCCTTGCTTTTGTTCGTTGAGTCAAAGCAAGGCAGACTTATTTTAAAGCACTCCTTTTCTACTTTTTTACTACAATTTAGCAGATTTCCACTCCTTTTGAAAAAAAAATATTAAAATGATACTTTTTAGCCATCAAAATGACATTATTACAATAGTTTTATACTATCTTTATGCTATCAAAATAACATCATTACAATACTTAAATAATTCTATAACGGAAACCAACTGATAAACACTTGAACGCATTTTAAACTTACACTTCGCCATAAACTTTACTGATACCTAAGTACGACTAAGTTTTTGTCTCGTCTAATGCCAAAATCCATTTCAACAATTAGTTACTCCGGAAAGAGAATTATACGCTAGAAACACTCATTTGAAAATCCTTGCCTATGGCTAAGAAAAAATTCGTACTGCGCGTCGATGAAGAGACGATGAAAGCAGTAGAGCAATGGGCGCACGCGGAATTTCGAAGTGTGAATGGCCAAATAGAATGGATGATTAACAAATGCCTCAAAGAAGCTCAACAACAACCATTACAGAAAAGAAAGTCAGAACAATAAAGCCATATTAGTATCAACTTTTTGCGCTGGCGGTTCGTATTTGGATGCTTTCCGTATACCTGAACGTAGACCAAATACACACCTCTCACTACTTTAGTGAACACTATACCCTGTTCAAATCTTTGCAAAACAAGAGAACAGCAAACAAAACGACGCATGACTTAAATTCCCGCTTGGTTCAAATCACTTTGTATCAGGCGGGAATTTTTTTTCTTTCTTTTGAGATACCATTCAGCGTCCTTCCTATCCTAGTAGATCTTGCATAATTTGATAACATTCGTACAGATAAGGATCTCGCTTAAGCTGCTCTTGTCGAGGAATTTTGGCTTGTATTTGTGCGGAAGAATCGGAGAAAATTAAGTCTTCGGCGCACAAGTCTACCTTGAATCCAGGCAAAACTTTATAAATTTGCTCATATTGTTGATGGGCTGCTTTTTCTGTTTGAATGCTAGCTTGGTAAGCAGCGTAGGTCAAACTCACCTCGCTCTTTTCTGCCCTGTCCCTTCTCGCTTTCGCTTTCTGATCGGCGAGTTGAAAACGCAGGTTCTTTTGTACGCGCTTTTGACTGCGGGATTTCCACTTTTCTTTCTCTTTAATTTGATTGACCGTTTGCACACAAACTTGTCGAGGCAAGGATACATTCGCTACCGAATAAGGATAAATTCGCTCTCCCGCCACCACATAAGTATCATCATCTGGCAAAACAATATCCGCAGCAATACCTGTCCGCTGTGGCGAGCGACCAGCTCCCGTATAAAATCTACCAATCGTCGTTTTAATTTCTCCCACCGCGATTCGTCTTCCATCTTTTTCAAGATCAATTGGATAAAAACGCTGCATCGTTCCCTTTCCATAAGTGGCTTTACTCCCTACGATCAAAGCCCTTTGATAATCTTGCAGGGTTCCCGCACAAAGTTCCGAGGCGGAGCTACTACGCGTATTCACCATCACAATCATCTTCCCCGTATAAATAGCGGGACCATCCGTATCGTTGTAACTACGCTGCGTCCCATCCTGGTATTCTAGCTGTACCACAGGACCTTCGTCCAAAAAATAGCTAATAATATCCATTGCTTCCCGCGAGCTCCCACCTTGATTATTTCTCAAATCCAGAATGAGCCCCGTCGTCTTATTCTTTTGCAAAACTTCGATCGCTTCTCGAACGTGCAGCGCAGCGCCTTCTTCTCCGGTATAAAATCGTGGCAAACGCAAGTACCCAACCTTACGCTGATCTTTTTCTGTAGAAAGCAAAAAAGCACTAGCCAAATCAAACTTTATCGCTTCGCGCGAAAGCGTAACAAGTTTAATACTTTGATCTGATTTTTGAATTTTCAACTGCACTTCACTCCCTTCTGTTCCTCTCAACTGAGCTAAAATAGCGTCCATTGGTTTACCAAAAGTCGCTTCATTTGTCGCCCCTGACTCGCCAATTTCTAGCAGGATATCTCCTAGCTCAATCTGCTTATTTTTCCAAGCGGGACCGCCAACCGTTAGTTTTGTAATTTCAGGATAAGCACCTTTGACTTCAAGACCAACTCCAATGCCGACCAACGTACGCGTATAAGCCGCATCCCATGCTGCTTTTTGCGCAAGCGATAAATATTGCGTTTGTACATCTTGCAATTTCAAATACGTATTCAGGTATTGATCCCGACGCGCGTCGGGGGAAACAGCTTCTTTTATTTTAAAATCTTGTTGGTATTTTAACCACAGCTTTTCAAGTGCTATTGCTTGGCGGGTCTTGAAATCTCCTATTTGCTCCCCCGTAGAAAGGAGTTGAAGTAAATCATATTTTATTTTTTTTCGCCAACGATCGGTTAAGGCAAGCTCGTTTTCAGACCAAACGCGTTCACTAGGGTTTGTAATAAAATTTTCTTCGATGGTAAAATCAAATCCTGCTTGAAAAAGTTTTTGGCAAATACTTTTTACTTTGGTTTGTGCTGCGAGCAAACGTTGCTGTGTTGCCATAAAAAAATTATATTGTCCCGCTGCTAATTCTTGCGCAATCTTATTTTCAAAACTAGCTAGTGACTGTAAGTCTTCTTGCGTCAACCAAAGTTTTGCTGGATCAATTTCGGTTAGATACAAGTCATACATTTCCCGCGACAACTGATCGTCGAAATTCCGAGCTTGCAGATGATTTTCCTGAATAGTCGTGACGATTTCCTTGAGTAAAGCTTCATCTTCGGGGTTGCCTTTCGGCAGAAAAGCTACACAGGCGCTAATTCCGAAAAAGAGTAGTAGGCTAATTTTTCTGGGCATGGTTCTAAATTATAATTGATTGATATTTGAGAAGGTAAAGCTATTTATGGCTTCATTTCGAGTTGTAAAATACGATCTTTTGTTTTTTGTTTTTGTTAATGGATTGGTAATGAGATGTTAAGGTTTTGGGGAGATCATTTATGAAGTTATTTAAAAAAATACTAAAACCGGGAGACAAATCAAACCCCTTATTATTCCACTCGACCTATACTTATGCGATACCGTACAAGCAACAAAAAAAGCGCTACCAGAACATCCGTCCAGTAGCGCTTTTCTCTATTTTCAACTCGTTCCAAAAAAACCTATCGCTTCACAATCTTATGCGTAAAGCTACCCGTCTCCGTTTGTAATTGGAGTAAGTAAACCCCCGCTGTTAAATTACTCAATCGAATCGTTTCAGACCATTGTCCATCCACTTGCTGAGTGGTTTGGTAAACTATTTTTCCGAGTAAGTCTAGCACTTGAATGTTTAGTCTAGTACTTTCTGTTAATTCAATATTCAATTCGAATTGATCGGAGAAAGGATTGGGTTGCATAGAAAATGCTTTTACCGAACGTAGCTCTTCCAATCCAACAACCGTTACGTTTAGACTAGTTGAAATACTGGTACAACCAAAAACATTGGTAACTTCTACCGTATAGTCTCCGGATTGGGTGGCGGTATAATTTTCACTAATGCCATCCCCAATCGGGCTTCCATTCAAGTACCATTGGTACGCCGTCGCCCCAGCAGCCGTAGATAAATCATTTCCATTTGCCGTGATCGTAGGCACTGGTGGATTTACATTTGAACCGACGGAAATAGACGCTACTTGAGAACAACCTGCGTCGGAAGTAATCGTCACCGAATAATTATCTGGCGCTAAATCTGTTAACTCCGCCGTTGTTGCTCCATTAGACCACAAAAGCGAATAAGGCGTTGCACCTACTGCGGGTACGCATAAATTGATCGTTCCGTCGGCATCATTGTCGCAACTTGCGTCCATCTTCGTCAAAGACTGATTAAAGGAAGTTGGGCAATTTGGTGTTGTCATTCGATAAATTGTTCCATTATCTCTCACCGCGTATAATTCGCCATTAATATCTTCACCAAAAGCCACTAAGAAACCAGGAAATTGTCCTACTTGGCTATTTTCCCAGCCACCGTCACAATCGGGCGAAATAGCCCAAATTCGACCAGAACAATAATCTCCATAAAAGTAGTAGCCTTGCATACTGGGGTGATTAGTTCCTCGATATACATATCCGCCCGTTACAGAACAGTGCGTAAAGCCATTGTGGTTGTAATCGTGTATTGCAGCTACGTAATCTCCCGCAGGACCGCAACCTCCCGTATCAAAAGGATTGTTGCCTTCGTAACAACGCCAGCCATAGTTTTCGCCTCCTGTGCTATTTGCAGGTTGAAAATCTATTTCTTCCCAAACGTTTTGTCCTACATCTCCAATCCACATATCTCCCGTGGTTCGATCAAAACTAAATCGCCAAGGGTTTCGTAAACCAATTGCCCAAATTTCGTCGCGGACATTCGCGTCCCCCACGAATGGATTATCCGCAGGAATTGCGTAAGGATTGCCATTATCGACGTCAATTCGTAGCATTTTTCCGAGGAAAGATTGTGTGTTTTGAGCAAAGTTTTGTGGATCTCCTCCACTTCCACCATCTCCAAGACCACAGTACAAATAACCATCCGGTCCAAAGTGCAAATCTCCACCGTTGTGGTTCCAATAGGGTTGATTTATCGTGAGGAGCTCTAATTCACTATTAGGGTCTGCTACGTTAGGATTCGCAGGATTGACACTGTAGCGAGCGATTTTTGAATCTCCGCCATTGTCTGTATAATTAATATAGAAGTAACCATTATTGGCATAGTCTGGATGAAAATCTAGTCCTAATAAACCACGTTCGTTCGGACTATCACTTACATTACCACTGATATCTAAAAACGGTGTAGCGAGTAAAGTACCACTGGCATCAATTACTCTGATTCTACCAAATCGTTCTATCACAAATAAACGATCATCACCAGCATGAGAAATCTCAATAGGTTCATCGAGTCCCGTGACAAAACTTTCAAAATTAATCGAGGGTTGTGCCCTTAGCGAGATCAGGCTAAGCAATACTAAAGCAATCTGTAAAGTAAATATACGCTTCATGAATATTTTTTTTTGGATAAATAATAACCGTAAGCACTTCGCCGAAGTTTTGGAAAAAGGCTATGGCGCAACTTACGCGATAAGCACAAATTAAATAAAGTATCTCACTTTTCAGGGATAAAGTAGCATTCTGAAACGAACTTTACATTTTAGCGTGTTTTCTTAAGGTTGATGAATGATTTTTTGAGTAATCCGTTGCTCCGCAGATTGTAAATGATAAAAGTAAACTCCGGCTCCCGGCAAGTCTGTTTGACGGAGTTGGATCAGCTGTTTGCCCGCAGGATAAGTCTCTTCGTGCTGGTATACTAGTTTTCCGGCAGGGTCATAAACCTCAAATTTTAGTAAGCTGGTTTCGCTTAGCGCAAAATAGATGGCCGTTTCGGTAGCGAAGGGATTTGGGTATTGTTGGAGCAAACTTAAGTTTTGTGTTGTAGCTTCTTGCTTGTCAAAACGTAGCGCAAGTCCCCAAGTTTTGCCATCTGCTTCGAAAGCATTCTTTGATAAATGGCGAGCAGACAAGCCTAAGTGTTCACTCAATTTTCCTGCTTTTAGTGCTTTAAATGTCAAGGTAAAAACAGCATCTTCTGGGTGCAATTCTTTGGTAAAATCTTGGATCCACAGCGTACTTAAAATACCTTCTTCCAAATAACGATCTCCAAATTGATGCGGATTATTCGTTGAGGTTTGAGATTCCGCGGTTTCTAAAACTAGATAATCGGTGTCAAAATTCAACTCAAATTGATACGCGGCGATCTTTTCCAAATCCGTTAAACGAAAATCTACCTTTACGCTCTTTCCCGCTTCCAAGCGTTGCTCCTCCGTGTAGAAATACTTGTCTTCTACTTTCGGTGGTCGATTGGATAGATTGGCATTTAAGGTCATATCTCCTACCTTTATGGCAATAAAATCTACCATCGACGTATCTGCATTTAAATCAGTAAGCGTCACCGATTCAGGGAAGTTTGTTCCTAAAGGAAATTGTGGATTGGCAAAAACGTGGGATTTAGGAATAAAGCGCCAAGAAGTATTATTACTAAAATCATCTAATAAATTAAGAATGATACGCTGCAACTCAAAGACATCCAAAACGGAAACACTTCCACTCTGATCCACATCTGCCGCAATGATTTGATAAGGAGAATCCAAATAATTAATGTTCAAAATATGCTGTTGCATCAGGAATACGTCTAAAACGGAAACGCCCGCGCCGGGGTTATTATCATTAAAGGGTTGGATTACATAATCGCCTAGCGCCAAATCTTCAAAGGCATAACTACCATCCGCAAGGGTCAAACTGGAATCAACGCCCGTGCAGTTTACTTGGGCATTCGCAATCACTACTCCGTTTTCTTTTTCTACTTTTCCAAAAACATTAACACTGGCTAAAGGTGCTAAAACACAGAGTAAACCATCCATTACCGTTGTAGGAACTTTAATGGATAAACCATTGATTTGCCGAAAGGCTTCGCGTTGAATGGGCGTATCCGCAAAAACGATCGGCGTACAATCTCCTCCCGTCCCCATTATTTCTACCACGAGATAAAATAGAATCGTTTCATCCGGCACAGAAATACCATTGGGATTTGCGACACTCCAATCACAAGTTAAGGTCTCATCCGTAACGCTAAAATTTGCAGCAGATAACCCTCCAAGGTTAAAACTAGTAGCGCCTAAAAACTTCGCAGCAGCAGGATTCTCCAAGCGCAACGAAAATTGAAAAGCACTCATTTCCATAAACTGATTCACCCGCACGGGAAGCTGCACCAATTGACCAACTTCGCCATCTAGTGCTCCTACTTCAAAATCTAGTAAAGCTTCGTTGGGATCAAGTATAATAATTCCTTTACAGCTCGTATCGGTTCCACAGTCATTGGTTACCGTCAAGCAAAGATTATAATAACCACTCCAAGCATAGCTATAATTGGGCGTTGCCATCGTGCTTGTATTTCCATCACCAAAATCCCAGAGATAACTCACTGCGTTACTAGAATTATTATTTAAATTTAAAGCTAAACCGGTGGTGCTTTGATTGAAATCTGCGAGCGGATTTTCGCCAATATTTACAACGGTAATATTATTTTGAGTGAAGACACAATTTGCCGCGTCGGTAAGCGTGAGTGCATAAACACCAGCACTTAGATTATTAAAAACACCACTTGTATTTGTTGTATTTCCGAGTTCGTACGTATAAGGAGGAAGTCCACCCGTTGGCAAAATATTGATGGCGCCGTTGCCTGCAAAACAAGTTTCATCCGTTACCGTTAAGCTGTCAATGACAGGAATTCCTGAATTACTAATATCAACGGAGACGATACTGGTACAGGCTGCCGCATCCGTTACCGTAATGGCGTAATTCCCTTCGGTCAATCCTGTAAAAACAGCATCATCCGTCGGTCCATCTCCCAAGTCAAAATAGTAAGGACTCAGTCCCCCACTCGCACTCACTTCAATACTTCCATTGCCGAGATTGCAACTAGCATTGGTTTGTGAAATAAGCTGTAAGTCAGGTGCATCACTATCTCCGATGATGATTGCTGAAGTCGTACTACAAGCATTTACATCACTAACGGTGAGGTTGTAAGTTCCTGCCGCGAGGTTCGGAAAGATAGCATTACTATTTATGCCATTTCCTAAATCATAGGTATAAGGTGGCGCACCTCCTATTACTGAAACCGCAAGATAACCATTGTCTAACGCACAAGTGGTAGCCTGCAAGCTATCAATTTGCACTGCTGGAATACCACGATTCTCGATGAGTAAGTTATAGTAAATTGAACAGTTATTAATCAGGTCGCTAATCGTTACAGTGTAGTTTCCAGGGGCAATATTGGTGATGATCGGATTGGCAGATTGTCCATTACCTGCACCTAGGTCGTAAGCATAAAAACCACTTCCCCCTAAGATGTTAAAGGTTACAGCACCATTCGCACTACCACAGGAAGCATGATTAAAATGACTGATGCTAACGGTAATGCCACAACCGACCGTTAAAGAATTACAAACTGCAAAATCTGAACTATTACCAGCGGCATCTGTGGCAATCGCTGTAATCACATCGTTGGAAGCTAAGTTGATGCCATTGGCGAAAGGTGGCGTTAAACTCCAATTTCCATTACTCGCAATTGCGGTTCCTAAATAAGTTGCACCTTGACATAGTTCTGTGCAAGTGTTATCGGCTACTCGATACACGTCTACCCGATCGCCGGACGAAGCCTGCCCCGCGATGACATTCGTTTGAATCAAATTGATACTTGGTGCTTGTGGGTAATTATTGGCATTGACTTGTAAGCGAATCGGATCCAGCGTATTGCAATACATTTCGTTGCGGAGAAAAGAGCAAGCTATTGAATTATTACTAAGGTTAATACCAATGAGATGATGCGCGATGATATTACCCGCACCGGCTTGTTCGCCACCAATTTGATTGTAGTCGCCTCCGTGTTGGACAATTACCCCACAGTATTCATTGCCTAAAGTAGATTGTTGTTGGTAATCTGTACCTAACGTATTGCCGACTACTTTACAATAACTAGCACCGTTGCGGAGTACAATGGCACAACCATTCCACGGTCCGGTATTGGGAAGGTCGGGGAAATAGTCTTGTTCCCAGCCATTATTATAGACTACATTTCCTTGGTTGACACCTCCGATTTGGCAGTAATTCGCGGCTGTAACATCAATACCATCGTCGGGAAAATTAACAATTTCTAGCCCGTAGATGGCACAGAAATCAGCTTGAATCCAAAGCGCGTCAATGGGAGCCGTCCACGCATGAAAAGCCCCATCGAGTACGATTCGGGGTTGATAATTACCGCCGTTGCCAAAAATAGCGTGCGTTGTTCCATCAATTGTCGTTCCCGGATCGGTCAATGCGGGTAAAGGCAAGCCCGTCGTTTGACCGACTCTAATCGTATCTTTTGTATTGTCCAAATTAAATTTAATCGTATTGGCTCCCGGCGTTGCATTTGCACATTCGATGGCTGCTCGGAGTGATCCTGCACCAGCATCGTTCGTATTTTGCACCCAAATATTCCCGAGGTCATCGGTGCAAGCAGAAGTAGCTCCAAAAGTATTGCAAATGGCAAAGGCAGAACTATTTCCAATGGCATCCCTTGCCAAAGCCGTAACTTTTTCTCCCGGACTTAAGCTGTAATTCGCGGCGAATGGTGCGTTTAAAGTCCAAGTACCATTAATTGTATTGGTCGTTCCCAGATAGGTTTTACCTTGACAAGGCGCGGTACCGCAATTTGAATTGTCCACGGCAAAAACGTCAATAATGGCAGCCGCTGCGGCAAGTCCACTAATTGCATTCGCGGTGACTTGATTGATTAAAGGTTTTTGTGCATTTAAATTGCCGTTATTAACCAATTGAATTGAGATGCTATCGTTGCAAAAAAAAGAATTTTGCACCAGCTGACAAGCAAAAGCGTTGGATATGCGTACCCCGACTGCTTGGTAAGCAATAATATTGGCTTCGCCGGGCAGACTTCCTCCAATTAGGTTAAAATTACTATTGGTTCGATTAATGATTCCGCAATATTCGTTGCTGAGAGAAGGACTCAAGGTTTCATCCGTTCCAATAATATTTCCTTGCACAATGCAATTAGAAGCGCCATTTCGGAGAACGATTCCACAACCTTCCCAAGGTCCGGGCGTAGCATCTGGAAATTCGTCTTGTATGGCACCATTAGCATAAATGATATTTCCTTTGTTGGGGGCACCAATAATACAATAATCAGCTTGATTGACATCAATTCCATCATCGGGAAAATTTCTAATTTCCAGCCCGTATACTTCACAATAACTAGCTCTTACCCAAAGGGCATTGATGGCATTCGTCCAATTGTGCTGACTTCCGTCCAAAATGATCTTAGGGCTAAAATCGCCATTACTCCCGAATCCAGCTTGTGTTGTTCCGTCAATGATGGTTCCTGTACTCAGTAAAGCAGGCAATTCTAAGCCTGTACTTGCTCCTACGTAGATAATATGGTCTTCGTTACCCGGTAGATTAAAAACAATGGTGCTTTCCCCTGCGTTAGCATTCGCACAATGGATGGCGGCGCGAAGAGAACCTGGACCAGCGTCGTCGATATTATCAACGATAATGGTTCCATCGGGTGCGACACAGTTCGACTGTGCTAAAATTGAAGAAAGAGAGAAAAAGAATACACTAAAGCTTAAGATAAAGATCTGGCGCATAGGGAATTAGTTTTTGGATCAATACGTTCTGGAATTGCTGAGTAAATACTTCAAACTAGGCACAAAATGTCAAGCAAAGCTTTTCATTTGTCGACATACAAATGCGACAAGCTGCCTAGTTTGCACTAGCGTCCATAAAGTTCACAAGGGGCTGGGTGTCTCGATACTAAGTAATGGGTTGGTTCCGGTTTTGGTTTTTGCTAGCCAAACAGCAAATTGAAGTAAAGCGGTTAAGTGTTCTCTACTTAGCAGCTAAACGATGTTACTGTTGCCTATTTAAAAGCTAAAATAACAAAAATGTATTGATCTATTGGTAATGCCATTTATATATTAATTTGTAAAAATTAACATTTTACACATATCTTTGTTTTTTCAAGTGACAAAAGCAAAAAAATATGTTAGAATAACTTCTATCCTTAAAGAAAAGAGCTTATCTTTACAGCGCAAAATACCAAAACAGTTATCTTTTTAGATGGTGTTCCTACTTTCAGTCATTATTTGTAATTGGCAAATTTAGTTTTGCGCTTTGTTAAAATTCTCGCCGATGCTTTTGCATTGCCTGTTTTTTTACTTCGTTCAAGCTTAACTTCCTTTCTTTTAATACAATGGTGAAACGTTCAACATCCTCTTAATTACCCTCCGATTTTAAAGCAAAAAAAATATTTCCCTTATCTTTTAGGTGAAAAATATTTTTTTGAAAAATATGCATACGGCAGCATATTTGCATGATCCTACTCGTAAGGATAGCTGATAAGTTTCGTATGTATAGGAGCCGATAAGGGTATTTTGCTACATGATTTGAACATATTGATCCAAGTGCAACCAATTATTATTTTGGTTAAAGCACGAAAGAATACCTTACAATATTTGTTCAGCAATTTTGCTGACAATCCCATGAACTTATGCGATGAAAGAATTATCTTTTTACTGCACACTTATTCTTACGTCAATTTTATACTACTCTTTTTCTGCTTTCACCGTAGAGAAGACCACGCTCGTATCCACTGCTTTCCCGACGGTCTCCGAATATACGGCACCTGCTTCTCCGCTAAATGATTCTTTGGCACTCGTCGCCATTTATAATGCAACTGGTGGTAGTGCTTGGACCGTTGGCTGGAACTTGAGTGCTCCCATGAATACTTGGAACGGGATTACCTTCAATCTTGATGGCTGTGTTACCGAGCTATTTCTAGACAATAATAACTTAACGGGCAGTTTACCTCCTGAGATCGGAAACCTTAGTCAACTAGAAATTTTACATCTTGACAATAACCAACTCAGCGGAAGTTTACCGCCAGAAATTGGCAATCTCACTCAATTAGCAATTGCTTTTTTAGATGACAATGATTTTACTGGTTCCATTCCTAGTACATGGGGAAACCTGAATAACTTAATTACCCTTTTCCTCGATAATAATATGCTAAGCGGAGCGGTTCCTATCGAATTTGCCAGCTTAGATAACTTGCAAAATTTTGATTTTTTCAATAATAATATTGATAGCTTACCCGATTTAACACTCGTAAATACTTTGCAACCTAATAAGTTCAGAATTTTCGGAAATCAATTGAGCTTCGATGATATTTTACCAAATCTTGGCGCACCATTAGCCGCTAACTACGCGCCACAGGATTCTTTTCTTACCAAAACAACCGTTACGGTTAGTCCCGGAACGAACTATGATATCGATTTGGGCATCGACGAAGGTATTAGTTCTAATGTTTATCAATGGTTCAAAGATGGCTTACCGTATACCACTGGGAATAGCCACAAATTGAATTTCCCGTCGATTAGCTTCGGAGATGCTGGAACCTATTGGTGTACCGTTACTAATCCTAACGCTCCCCTACTCACCTTACACAGTAGATGTGTTACCATCAACGTGGGTTGTACGATCGTTTTGGGAACGTATACGCCGACTTTATGTCCTGGGGGAAGCATCGAAATCGGTGGTATTATTTATAATGCCGCTAATCCAGTAGGAAATGATTTTTTACCTGGTGCTAGTCAAGCTGGCTGTGACTCTTTAACAAATATTCAAGTCCTTTTCTACGATCCAATTAGTTTCGATTTTGAAGCCTTGCTCTGCACGGGCGATACGATTATCGTCAACGGCAATAGCTATCATCAAGGAAATCCAACGGGTACCGAAGTACTCGCCAACGCTGCGGCCAATGGCTGTGACTCTACGGTAAATATTGACCTTAGCTTCATTACGCCTGTTTCCTCCGGTAGCTTAAGTCAAGTGATTTGTCCCGGAGACAATTTAGAAATTAATGGCACAAACTATAATCAAGCCAACCCTTCCGGAACCGAAATTTTAGCAAATGCTGCTTTTAATGGCTGTGATTCCATCGTGAACATCACGCTTAGCTTTCATCCCGTTTCCATCAATTATTTTCATCGCACTTTTTGCACGGGAGAAGAAATAATGATTAACGGTACTACGTACAACGAAAGTAATCCATCCGGAGTAGAAGTCTTGGCTAATCAAAGTTACTTGAGTTGCGATTCGATCGTTGATATTGAATTAAGTTTTGATGCTGCCGTAACATTTGACTTGAACACGACCTTGTGTGAAGGCGAATCCGTAACCGTCAACGGCACGACTTATAACCAATCCAATCCTACGGGAACCGAAAATATGCCCAACGCTTCTTACTTGGGTTGTGATTCAATCGTTACGGTGAATCTTAGTTTTTACCTTCCTACTCCAGGGCAATTAATGCCGGAACTGTGTGTCGGCGAAAGTGTGGTCATCAATGGCATTACTTACAATGCGAGCAATCCTTCTGGGGCACAAACTCTTTTTGGAGAAGCACTTTTTGGTTGCGATTCTACCTTACAAATCGACCTCGTGTTTTTACCCTTACCCGAATATACCATAGCAACAAGTTTCTGCGAAGGGGAAAGTATCGTCATCAATGGTGTAACTTATGATCAGACTAATCCAACGGGAATGGAAACTTTGTCTGGAGCCGCCGCCAATGGTTGTGATTCCTTGATCATGATAGACCTTAGCTTTTATCCCAACGCAAACAATCTCATTCAGACGACTTTATGCGGAGCGGATAGCATCACTGTGAATGGAACAATTTATAACGAAAATAACCCTAGCGGAACTGAAATAATTGCCAACGGTAGTTACACCAATTGCGATTCCATCGTGCAGATTGACTTGAGTTTTTATCCAGCTGCTATTCATAATATTGAACTATTACTTTGTACCGGAGAAAGCTTAATGGTTAATGGTACAAACTATAACGAAGCAAATCCTACCGGAACAGAAATATTAAGCGGTCAATCTTTTCGTGCTTGTGATTCTACCATTACGGTTAATCTGAGCTTTTATCCCGCAGCAACTACGCTCATTCAAACAACTTTATGCGCTGGAGAAAGTACAACGATCAATGGCACCGTTTACAACGAGACCAATTCAAGTGATATCATTATCCTCGACAATGCTAGTTTTACCGGTTGTGATTCTACCATTACAGTTGACCTGAGTTTTTACTCCGCAGCAACGAATCTCATTCAAACGACCTATTGCGACGACGAAAGCATCGTGGTGAATGGCAATACTTATGATAAAACAAATCCTAGTGGCACCGAAATCTTAAGTGATGCAAGTTTTACGGGTTGTGATTCTACGATTACGATTGATTTAAATTTTCTTACCTCAAGTAACATTAGCTTAGAAGAAACACTTTGTGCAGGTAGTGTGCGCATCGTCAACGGCACGACTTACGACGAAACAAATCCTTCCGGAACGGAAACAATTCCTAACGGGGCAATTAACGGTTGCGATTCAGTGATTACTGTTAATTTGAGTTTTTACGATTCCGCGATTAACAACATTGATGCTGCCCTCTGCGAAGGAGCAAGCCTTGTCGTTAATAATGTCATTTACAACGCAGCAAATCCAAGTGGAACAGAAATTATCCCTAATGGAAATTGGAAAGCTTGTGACTCCACTATTATTGTCAATCTAATTTTCACACAAGAAGCCACGGGAGATTTAACACCTACCCTTTGCCAAGGAGAGAGCGTCATCGTCAACGGTACGGTCTAT
>CALFBG010000225.1 GCA_937951685.1 uncultured Saprospiraceae bacterium
CCGCTAATGTCATGGGGAACATCCGATCGTCGGTGTAGTCCCGTATCATGGTCGTTGATTCGTACCAATCCCAACTGTATTCCGGGTTTGGATTAATCCAGATTAGGTGTTTAAAATGATCTTTTAACCTTTTCAACCATACGATGCCCGCTTCATCGTTGTAATGTTCTACACTGCCACCTCGGTAGTAAATTTCGTAGGGAGACATTGCTGCGTCTCCTATAAAAATTACTTTATAATCTCGATTGTATTTGTGTAATAGCTCCAAGGTCGGAATCCGCTCGTGGAATCTACGATGGTTATCTTTCCAAACGGATTCGTATAAGCAATTATGAAAGTAAAAGTATTCCAAATGTTTAAATTCATGTTTGGACGCTGAAAACAATTGAGCACATTGTTCAACATGATGATCCATCGAACCACCAATGTCCATGAGGAGCAAAACTTTTACACGGTTTTGTTTAGAAGGCACTAAACTGATGTCTAGCAAACCGGCATTCTCCGAAGTTTTCTTAATGGTATCGTCTAAATCTAATTCCGTTGCTGCCCCTTCTCGGGTGAAGTGTCGCAAGCGTTTCAGGGCTAACTTGATGTTTCTAGTATTGAGTTCTACTTTATCATCTAGGTTTTGAAAATCCCGTTGATCCCAGACTTTGATGGCGCTGAAGTTACGATTTCCATCTTGTCCAATGCGAAAGCCTTCTGGATTGTAACCATTAGAACCGAAAGGAGAAGTTCCACCGGAACCGATCCATTTATTGCCACCTGAGTGTCGTTCCTTTTGTTCGTCCATTAATTCTTTTAAGCGTTTCATCAAGGCATCAAGACCGCCCATTTTTTCGAGTTTCGCTTTTTCTTCTTCCGAGAGTTGATTCAACAATCGGTTCAAAAACCAGTCTTTAGGGAAAGATTTGGTAAAGAAATCGTCGGGAATAGCTGCTAAACCTTGAAAATACTGACCAAAAATCAAATCAAAGCGATCAAGCAAAGATTCTTGTTTGACCATGATGGTTTTGCAAAGCGCATAGAAATCATCGATATTATAATTGACTAAATTTCGTTTCAACGCTTCCATCAACGTAAGGTATTCGTGTAAGCTAACTGGAATACCGTGCGTTCTTAAGCTATAAAAAAAGTTGAGAAACATATTGAAGGATTGCTAATGGTTTGAACAGTTCTACAATTTACGGCTAATCTTAAATAAACGTCGGTTTAAGCTCACTTATGTTACAATGATTTTAATAAATAATGCTTAAATTTGCCTAACCAATGCTTTTTATAGCTTTATAATCAACAAATGAATGCTTTTTAGCGTTCATTGTAAAGTTCTACTAATTGGCAATTTATGCTTTAGCGGTCATTCAAGCATTGAATTGGCGGCTTATTACATCAAGCAATTGGTTACTATAATACTAAGGAGGAAGATTTTAAAACTTGTGACAAACTGATAGTTCTGGCTATCTAAATGTTTATTTTGGTTATGGAAAGACAAGCAGAAGCAATGATGCCAACGGAATGGGGAAATTTTCGAATGTTGGCGTATGCGGATGATGAGGCACAACCAATGCCTCATATTGCGATGGTACACGAAAGTTTTGATCCTTCTCATCCCGTCTTAGTACGCATTCATTCTGAGTGTATGACTGGAGATTTATTTAGTTCTAAACGTTGTGATTGTGGAGAACAACTGGATTTCGCGTTGACAAAAATCGCGGAGCAAGGTGGTATTCTCGTTTATTTGCGACAGGAAGGTAGAGGCATTGGCTTGATCAACAAGCTCAAAGCTTATACCTTACAAGATACTGGATTGAATACCGCAGATGCAAATACGCATTTGGGTTTGGAGGTAGATGCCCGTCAGTACGACATAGCCATTCAAATATTGGAAGATTTAGCCGTAAAGGAAATTCGTTTATTAACCAATAATCCTTTAAAAATGGATGCTATCAATTCGTCCTCGATTCAACTAATTGGTCGAGAGGCTATCGAAATCGAAGCTAAACAAGAAAACAAAGCGTACCTCAAAACCAAAAAGGATTTGATGGGACATTTGTTTAGCAATGGTTTGTAGCATTTCTCAACTTTAGCTCCTTCAATAACAATGAATGAAAACAGAATTTGGAAAGCACTCCTTCGCTTAAGAGTAGCCGTTAAACTATGCCCGCACCCTTTTAAGTATTGTAGTTTCTACGATAACGGCGTCGATTTCGTTATCCATTTTGATCAGCTGCCGGAGGTATCGGAGCAAGCGGTCGTTGTCATTTCTTTTACACCACACTTCGAAGAATGTGCTGCTTCGGT
Source organism: uncultured Saprospiraceae bacterium (assembly GCA_937951685.1). Lineage (GTDB taxonomy): Bacteria > Bacteroidota > Bacteroidia > Chitinophagales > Saprospiraceae > CALFBG01. The sequence goes on from CALFBG010000225.1 coordinate 2,302, forward strand.
GACTATCGTTCAGTTGCTCAATCTGATTGATGCTAAGATAATACAGCGAGGGCTCCTCTCTGAAGATGTCATTGGCTTTTTAAAACGTTACCTGCCATATTGCTTTTTGAGCCTCAACGCAAAAGAAGCAAAAAGAGCGATCAGTATCGCTCATTTTGCTCAGAGCTTGGATGGCAAGATTGCAACACATCTCGGAGATTCTAAATGGATTGGTAACGAAGAAAACTTGATTCATGCCCACCGAATGCGGGCGATGTGCGATGCTATTTTGATTGGTAAAGAAACTTTGCAAGCAGATCAACCTAGACTGACCGTCAGAAGAGTAGAAGGCGAAGATCCTCGAAAAGTAGTCTTGGGTTCACCCGACGCCGATTACGGTTGCCTCACGAGTGCCGATCAAAAAGATCAAGTGTTATTGATCGGTCAGCAGTCGAGTACGATTAATCATCAAGTTCAGTATTGCCAGCTGGCGGGTAAAAATGGAAAGATTGACGGTCTTGATATTTTGTCGCTGCTTTACGAGCAAAATTTACACTCTGTCTATATCGAAGGCGGCGCAAAAACAACTTCTAATTTTCTCCATGATCAAGGTGTTGATATTCTACAATTACACATTTCGCCCCTCGTTTTTGGTTCGGGCATTCAAGGAGTCGTGTTGCCCAAAATTGAAGCCGTCGCGGAATCTATTCAGTTTCAACATTTTCAATATCAAAATATTGGCGACTCGATCATGTTTGTAGGAAGCCTTGCGATAAAACAATCTTCATGAAAATGATCCAAGCCCTCTGGCATACTTCGCCACTGACTTCGGAAATTATCACGGCTACTTTACCGACCCGCCTCAGCAACACCTTAGAAATCGAAAGCTATTTCTCCTTGGTGAGTGCGGGAACAGAAACTTTAGTGGCAACCGGCGCAGTTCCTACTGCTTTGCACGCTGCCATGCAAGTGCCCTATATGGATGGTGATTTTAACCTTCCGATTAAGTATGCTTATTCTCTCGTCGGGAAAGTGGTAACGGAAGATCATGAATGGTCTGGAAAAATGGTGCACTTCATGCATCCTCATCAAGATCGAACGCAGGTAGCCATAGATGATTTGACTTTAATCCCAGATTTAGTTCCTGCCAGACGAGCTTGTTTGGCGAGTAATCTAGAAACTGCTGTAAATGCAGTTTGGGACGCGCAGGTTATGGTGGGTGATCGCGTATTATTAGTTGGCTTTGGGTTGATTGGTTCGCTCGTCGCTCGAATAGTAGCCGCAATTCCTGGTGTTGATTTGTGGATTTTAGAGCGAGATGCTCAGCGTATTGCACTCGCCCAGCAACTTGGTTTTTCACAAGTCGTTTCCCAAATCGACCAAAGCAATTTCGATTTAGCATTTAATGCGAGTACTGCTGCTGCGGGTTTGCAAAAAGCGATCGACGTAGTAGGACTTGAAGGTAAAGTGATCGAATTAAGTTGGTACGGTCAAAATAAAGTCGAGCTGCAATTGGGCGCTGCATTTCATTATCAAAGAAAAAAAATTATCAGTAGCCAAGTCGGTCAAATCCCCAGTACGCATCGCGCTCGTTGGGATTATCGCCGCCGGAAGCAATTAGTCTTTGAATTATTAAAAGACGAAAAATACGATTTACACCTGAGCCACGATATTGCTTTTGCCGCAACACCAGAATTATTTGATCGCTTGCGAAAAGGAGATCGGAGTGCCTTAGCTTGGTGCATTAATTACTAAATAACTTCAAAAAAGAATAAGCATGTTTACCGTAAAAATTAGAGAACATATTATGATTGCGCATTCGCTCAAGAGTGAAGCTTTTGGACCGGCGCAACAGCTTCACGGTGCGACTTACGTTGTGGATGCTAGTTTTCAATCTCAAGCCTTAAACGAGCATAATATTGTCATCGACATTGATATTGCTAGTAAGGTTTTGAAAAAAGTATTAGCACCGTTGAATTATAAAAACCTTGATGAGCTTCCTATTTTTAAAGATCAGTTAACGACGACGGAATTTTTGGCGCAACATATTCACCAAGAAATTTGTAAAGCGGTTAAAGGAAAATTCACGGGTTATTTGAAGGTTTGCTTAGGCGAATCTCACATCGCTTGGGCAAGTTACGAAGCCGCAACGAGCTAAATGATGCGACCGACATTAGTTATTTTGACCGATAATTTTGGCTTGAATTTTTCGGGTGGTGCGATTGCGACTTGCAGAATCTTTGCCGCGATGGAAGCTGCTTTTGAGGAGATTATTGTAGTAGGGAAGCAGCTGGGCGTTCACCCTTTTCAGCAGCTACGTTTTCTGCGATATGATAATCGACGGATGGCTATTCGGCAGTTGCGTAAGGTAGCCACAGCAAGGACTATTTTTTACGGGGACTTTTATATGAGCTATTATTTTATTTTGGCAAAGCTTCCGTTTTACTTCACCTTTCATGATAATTGGCCAGAACAAGGACAGTTTGGTTGGCGGAATGCTTTGCGGGCGTGGTACTACGTTCCGCTGTACCGTTGGATTATTCGTCGTGCGGCGTGGACGATTACGGTTTCTAGTTTTAAATATGAATTTATCCGTAACATTAGTCCGCGCACAAGTGTCATTAGAAATGGAATTAATACCCGAATTACGAAAAAAGCTTATGAAGTTTACCAAACTAAAACGGACTTAAGAATTATAATGTCAGGAAATATTGACGATCGAAAGTTTGCTTGGGCTTTGGCTTTATTTCAAAAAATAAGAAAGGAAGGAGAATTATCGCGGATACAATTTTATCTTTTTGGAAAAATTTTAGATGAAAATTTAGCACAGCAATTAGCCGCATTTGATTTTGTCACCTTAGTGGGCTTTCAATTGGATATTGATTTTTCAAACTTTGACTTATATTGTTGTACTTCCAAAATTGAAAACTTATCCATTTCGGTCTGTGAAGCCTTGTGTAATTATACGCCCGTTTTGAGCTTCGACGTAGGTGGACTCAAAGAAGTAATTGCCGCACCACATACTGGAATGCTGATTCCTCCGGGAGATATCGGCGCATTTTATCAGGCACTCCAAAAAATCAGTAGGGGGGAAGTCCGCTTTGATTTTAGCCAACAAGATTTATCTGATTACGATTGGTCCGTCGCAGCAAGCGCGTATCACAAAATTATTTTTAAAAACTTCACTTTGTAATATAAATTATCGAACATTTTGAACCTGCCTTTTCGTCCTACTCCGCGTCGGCTCCTCGCCTTAATCCTTTTCAAGGATTAGACTCCGGGGCTTCCTTGATTAGGACGAAAATTCAAAGCTCAAAATATTTACAAACTTAAATTACAAAGTATTTAATATCAACCAAGAAGCAACGAATGTCTAAGCAAGAATTAAAATTCTGGATGGTCGCCTTAGTTTTGAATAGCTTACTTTATCTCCCCGCCTACCTTGGAGATATGGCTTACAGTTGCTTTTTTTGTTGGTCGAGCTGGGGAACGTACGATTGGAACGATACCTGGGAATTGATGTTCATGCGCTATAACTACGACGTTTTTCGGATTAGCGTTGACTTTTTTCTTGCCACGGTAGGTTACTTTTTTTTGCAAAAATACTTAGCGAGGAAATGGTTTAGTTTATTGTTTTTTTTACTGTACAGCACGATTTTAGTTTTTCAAATTTATCACCATAGTTTTTCAGAAATTTATAAAGTAGAACCGATGTTCTACAACGATTGGTTTATGTTACAAGGTGGCTACGAACTCATTATGGTAGATGCGGACTGGAAAGTAGCGGCGGCAATTGTCGGAATACTCAGCTTATTTTATGGTCTTTATCGTTTACTTGCCTACTACTTACAGCTTGCGAGTGAGGTATCATTTGGAAAATGGTCGAAAGGCATCACGGTAGTGCTTAGTTTAATGATTGGTGTTGGTATTTACAAACACGGTATCACGAATGTGCGCCCTCGACATCAGGTAAGTTCCCAACTCGCCTTCATTCGGCGTAACGTAAACCTCTCTCGGATTGCGAAAGGCGCTTTTGAAAAAATTGATTTAGATTTCTTATTGGAGCAAGATCTATCGAAGCAATATCCGTTAAAGCAAAAGCCGAACGTACATTTTATTTTTATAGAATCATATGGTAACCTTATCTATCAGCGACCGAATTTACGAGCAGATTTTAAAACTTATATTCCAGCCTACGAAGCTGCTTTGGCGAAAGCAGGTTGGCAAACAGGATCGCGACTAAGCACTGCGCCAGGAAACGGAGGTGGTTCTTGGGTTTGCTATTCTTCGGCTTTGTTTGGCTTTGATTTTCAGCATCATGCTAATTATATGACGCTGTTGCAAACACCAAAGATGTACCAATATCAACAATTGCATCGCTATTTACACGATCAAGCTTACAAAGTATACTGGCTCAATAGTCCCAAGAATGAAGCGAAGCTAGATTTGCCTTGGGATGCTTATACGCAATTTTACGCGGTAGACGAATGGATTCGATTTGGAGATTTGAACTACCGAGGACCGATGTACGGTTTTGGACCTTGTCCGCCGGATCAGTATACGCTAAACTTTGCAAAAGACTACCTAGAAGCACAAAATGAAAAACCTTACGTCTTATTTTATTTGACTAAAAACTCACATTTACCTTTTGATTCTCCGACGCGTATTGCAGCGGATTATCGTACGTTAAGCACAAACGAAATGGATGAGCAACCGTCCGTGCTGCTGGCAAAAGGCGATTTGGAGGCTTATCGAAAAGCCATTCGTTACCAATGGGAAATGCTAGTTGATTTAATTTTGAAAAAAGGAAAACCAGAGGACATTTATATTTTTGCGGGCGATCATCAACCGCCGATGTTGACGCAGCGTGCGGACGGTTTTGAAACGCCCTTTCACGTGATTACCCAAGACAGCGTTTTTTTGCAGCAATTTCTGCAACATGGTTTTGAGCCGGGTTTACTTATTGATTCGACGGCACCGCCAATGACGCACCAAACTTTTCATTCTTTATTTCTCAACGCGATGGTGAAAGCGAACGGTGTAGATACCTTAAACCTGCCTCCTTTTTTACCACGTGGCTACGAATTTTAAAGCTTGTTTAAGAACAATGGAGTAACTTAGAACAATCAGTAATCGGATGGAAAAAATAAAAACTTGGAATTACTATCATGCGCTTGCCCTTGCGTTGAGTTCGTTGGGGATTTACGTCGGGCTAGGCTTGCAATTATCCGTAGGCGTGGCGGTGATTTCTTTTGCTTACTTTATCGCTTTGCACTGGAGTTGGATGAAGCAACAGCGTCCATTTGGTGGTTTTGCTTTTTGGCTAACTTTTTTGCGTTTGGTTTTGATTTTAATTTTAGCGTGGCATTTTGCTACGTTGGAACCGATAGTAATTTTTTGGATTGCCCTAGTAGCGATGTTAGCGGACGGCGTAGATGGATGGTTAGCGCGTTACTTTCAAACGGAGAGTGATTTTGGCGCGTACTTGGACATGGAAAGTGACGCGTTTTTTGTTTGTACGATGTCAAGCATTTTGTACCTAAATAATTACTTTGGTGCGTGGATATTAGCGATCGGTTTTTTGCGGTATGGCTATGTTTTGTGGATTTATTTACTGCGGCAAAATCATAAAAAGGAAGGTCCAAATCGCTATGCGACCCCAATTGCGGGATTTTTATTTATTAGTCTATTAACACCGTTTGTGCTGGAAGCAAACTGGTACGAACCAATCGTAGGATTTGCTTCCGCCCTAGTATGCGCTTCTTTCGGCTACGGATTTTCGACTTTATGGCGAGTAGAAAGCTAATGGCTCTATTTCGCGGAGGTTTTATGCACCCTTTACTTCTGGCATCTTACAGTCTTCTTCTGGTTTTTTACCACAAACCGTACAATCTCCAATTTTGTTTTTTAACATTGGATTATTAGTAGCACAAGTACCTCTAAATTCGTTGCCGGTAACAATATGACGAATATTGATGAGCATGAATGAAATACCAAACGTTGCGAAGATAATCGCGAAAATATATAAGAATTCCATATTTCTATTATTTTAGCTTATTCCCATTTAAAACAAAACTTTGCGGAATAAGGTTTATCTTTAAACTTGTTTTGAGCGAAGGAAAAGCCAATTGATAGCTTTTTTCGTTAAAACAGCACAAAGTTAAGGGAAAATTATACAAAAAGCGAAGCTTTAAATGAAGTTGTTTTAAAGCTTTGATAAAATTACGAATAACGCCGATTAATTAATCATCATGGAAAGAAAGTTGCAAGCCTTCGAAAGATTACTCGTCATCATGGACGAATTACGGGAACAATGTCCGTGGGATCGCAAACAAACCTTTGAATCTTTACGCAGCCTCACCGTAGAGGAAACTTACGAACTTGGAGATGCCATTCTTGATGCCGACGTTGAAGGCATTAAAGAAGAAGTAGGTGACTTACTTTTGCACATGGTTTTTTATTCCAAAATAGGAGAGGAGTTACAAGTGTTTGATATTGCGGACGCACTCAACACCGTTTGTGAAAAACTTATTAATCGGCATCCACACATTTACGGCGACGTCAAGGTGGAAAACGAAGAAGAGGTAAAAAAGAACTGGGAACAGTTGAAACTGCAAGAAGGGAAAAAGTCGGTCTTAGGAGGCGTGCCCAAATCTTTACCTGCGATGATCAAAGCTTATCGGATGCAAGAAAAAACGAAGCAAGTAGGCTTTGAGTGGGAAAATAAAGAGCAAGTTTGGGAAAAGGTGCAGGAAGAAATGGAAGAATTTAAAGAAACCATTGACCAAGGATTATCCGACGAAAAAAAGGAAGAAGAGTTTGGAGATGTTCTTTTTTCATTGGTTAATTACGCTCGTTTTCAGGGTATTGATCCAGAGACAGCTTTAGAACGAATCAATCGAAAATTTAAGAAGCGCTTCGAATACATTGAAGCGAATGCGACCAAAGACCTTAACGATATGTCGTTGGAGGAAATGGATAATTTGTGGAACGAAGCGAAAAAGAAATAGCGATACTCATGTCATTCGAACTATACCAAAGTAAAAACAATCAACAATATTATTTTCGCTTGAAAGCGAAAAATGGGGCGATTCTTTTACAAAGTGAAAGTTATTCGGATAAGTCTTCCGCAGCGAGCGGCATTCAAAGTATTCTAGGGCAAGTCGCTCAACTAGAAAATTTCGAACTAGTAAGGGCCAAAAATGGTCAACGTTATTTTATCCTTAAAAACGAAGCAGGAGAAACGCTTGCACGGAGCGAAGGATACAATAACACCTCAGGGTATGATCACGGCATCAAAGCCGTTCAGCAAATAGCACCGACGGCGAGCATTAAAGATTTAACGACGGCTTAGGTAATAACACCTAGCTTACGGTTATATAACCGTCTTGTTTTCCCTATGTTTTTTTATTAACTTGTCAAGAAGCCTATGCTGGCAATTGTAAACTGATCTACCCTGAAAAAACAGGTGTCCCGATCGCTACTTAGCTTAAAATAACTATCATAGATGCACTTTATCTTAAAAAAAATATTTATCTGTGGGCTTTTACTAAGTTTGCTCGGCGGATCAGTCGTAGCACAGGTAACGTTGCCGGCGGCGGGAGAACTCTTTCGGGATGACCTTATTCCTCGGATTGATCTTGAATTACCAGCCGATTCCTTAGCTTGGATTTTGGCAGCGGAAAACATTTACAGCAACTATCATTTCCATGCGCGGTTCATTTACGATAATGGCACGGAAAAAGATACGATTGATAATGTTGGTTTTCGCTTACGCGGAAATACTTCGCGGGATGCGGAGAAGAAGTCTTTCAAAGTTTCCTTTAATACGTACGAAGCGGGGCGTAAATTTCACGGCGTTGAAAAATTGAATCTCAACGGCGAACACAATGATCCGACCATTATTCGATCTAAAATTTGTTGGGATATCGCTGCGCAGTTTGGGCTAGTTGGCGCTCGTTCCAATCACGTGCGTTTGTACCTCAATGGTGTCTATTTTGGATTGTACGTCAACGTAGAGCACATCGACGAAGAATTTGTTGACTTGCGTTACGGCAGCAAAGCGGGAAATTTATACAAATGTCTTTGGCCATCTGATCTGGATTATTTGGGCGAAGACCCTGATGCCTATAAACTAACCCACGGAAACCGCCGCGTTTATCAACTCAAAACTAACGAAATACTGGATGATTATAGCCAACTCGCAGCTTTTATCAAGGTCTTAAATACGACTTCCGCCGCCGATTTGCCTTGTGCTTTGGAAGAACGCTTTGAGGTCGATCAATATTTGCGCTATATTGCGTTTGATGTTTTGACGGGAAATTGGGATGGTCCCATTTTTAATAAAAATAATTTTTACCTCTACGAAAATCCGCTGACTGGAAAAATCAACTACCTTCCTTACGACTTGGATAATACTTTGGGCGTTGATTGGATTGGCATTGACTGGACGACGCGGAACATTTACAATTGGGCAAATTCTTTTGGTGCGCGGCCGCTTTACAAACGACTTCTAAGTGTTTCAGAATACAAAAATAGAGTAAGCTATTACTTCTCAAAATTCATGGAAGCGGTTTATCATGCTGAAAACTTATTTCCTCACATCGACAGTTTGAAGATGAAGATGGATCCTTGGCGTGCGCTTGATGTATACGCCGAAGAAGATTACGGTTTTGATTACAACGATTATAATGCTGCTTTCACGCACGGTTTGGGGAATCAAGTGGCACACGGTCTTCGCGGCTTTATCACTGCTCGCCGCAATACGGCATTAGCTCAACTCGACTTGAAAAATATCTTCCCAATCATTACAGCGCGAAGCCATAATTATCCTAACCCAACGCAAGAAATTGTGATTAAAGCAAAATTGGAAGATGATGGCATTTTAGCGGCGGTAAACTTACAATACTACCTTGAAGGATCAACGGATTTGACTACGGTTGAGATGTATGATGATGGTTTGCACCAAGATGAACTGGCGGGTGATGGCATTTATGCTGCCGTTTTACCAGCGCTGGAAACCGAAAGTATTGTACACTATTTGATTCAGGCGACGGACGATACCGGTTTGGAAAATCAATCTCCAAAATGTGGTTTTGCCCCGATTTTTATTGGGCGTTCAACGTATCACCTGAGTATCAATGAAGTGATGGCAAGCAATACCGATGCCATCACGGATGAATTTGGAGAATACGAAGATTGGATAGAAATATACAATGCCGGAACTTATCCTGTCTTTTTAGGCGATAAATTTTTATCCGACGATCTTGCTCAACCAGATCAGTGGCAACTTCCCGACGTAACGATTCAACCGGGCGATTTCCTTTTGTTTTGGGCGGATAATGATGAAAAGCAGAGTCTTTACCACACTAATTTTAAATTGAATGCCGGAGGAGAATTTTTAGGATTATTTGATCGCGCGAATAACAATTTTGCGGTGATTGATAGTGTAAGCTTTCCGAGTTTGAATAGCAACGAAGTATATGCGCGGCTACCGAATGGTACGGGCGATTTTCAATTCATTACAGCGACGCCGGGGGAGAGCAACGAATTTGTGGTGAGTCAAAATAATATCGTTAGGCCTGTTGTTCGAGTCTTTCCGAATCCTACCTCGGATCTTTTGCAGATAGCGTTTGGGGAACGGAACACTTCGGAATTCCAGCTACAAATTCATGACCTGCGGGGGCAATTAATAGTTGCGAAAAAGGAGGTCGCTAGTAATACCTACGCTTTATCATTGAAAGCAGAAAAACTCGTACCGGGAATTTACTTTTTGACGGTTAATTTCGCGGAGGGTGTGCCCGTGACGAAGAAAATTGTTTTACAATAAAGGATGATTGGAGGAAAGATTGAAGCATTTTTTGCCATCAGCGTTTACACTTTGGTTCAAACAATGCTTAAAACTTATCGTCTAAACGATAAAAGATTTGCAACTGACTGCGCTATTTACTATTTTGCGGGCGCAAATGAATAAAAACATTTGGGGGATTAGCTCAGTTGGCTAGAGCGTTTGACTGGCAGTCAAGAGGTCACCGGTTCGAATCCGGTATTCTCCACCAAAGTTTTACTCGCTGAAAAGCACAACGATAAAAAAAGTCTTTCCAAAATACTAGTTTGTAAAATATACTAGCACTTGGAAAGACTTTTTTAGTTAAGATCAATTCTACGAACTCAATTCTTTATTCTAAGATTAATTTTCGAGTCGTTATTCCTGCTTCCGAACGCAATTGTACCATATACAATCCAGCAGGTAAATCGCTTAAATCAAACGATTCCTGATAATCAGTATTAATATTGCTTAGTTGTTGATCCAACACCAATTTCCCAGAATAATCTAGAATACTAAGTTGAAAATGAGTTGCCGTTGCACCTGAAATATTTACTCTAAACGCTCCCTTAGTCGGATTTGGCGCTACCACAAAATCAAGCGTATTATCTAAATCATCCGTACTAACCGTTGGGCTGATGAAGCCTAAAGCGTAAAAATTATCTTCAGAAACAGTAAATGCTGGAATTTCTAAGGTATTTCCGGTAAGTGTACCAGGAATAACGGTAGCCGTTGTAAAATTTTGAACATCCGCCGACTCTAATAATACGGCCGATTCATAATTACTAAGATCATAATCAGATAAATCTAAGCTTAAGGCTACTTGAGGGCTTCCTTGTTGGGTAATGTGCCAAACCAAACAAGCATTATTATCAATTCCACTAGGAGAGCCAATCGTACAAAATGAACCGACGCTAGTTTGTGTATTACTCTCTATAATAGCAGATTGACCAGCGGTTAATCCAACGCCCGTCATCGTTACGAGGTCTGAAGCATCGCTAGTCTCCTTACCTAACCAAACGCCGTTAAGGATAGGACCGAAAACAGCAAAGTATTGATTGTTTTTGAATGGAATAGTACTTGCGGTCCAAGTTGCATTGGTAAAAGTTCCAGCGTTACTTTGAGAAGAATTATCTGTAACGGCTTGTCCTGTATTCTCGTTGTAATTGTGATACAATTGAAGGTTTACGATACTAGGATGATCATTAGTTGGTCTTCGAACCATCCAATTGTTAATTGTTTCTGCGGATAACTCTGCGTGCCAGAAGCGAACTTCATCAATTTCTCCTTCAAAGTATAGGTTTCCATTTCCCCAAGAGTTGGTACCAATGCTAAGACCACCGGTATTAAAACCAATTGTTGGCGTGCCACTATCCGTTTCTCCGACCAATGCCCCGTTGAGGTATACTTTCATTTCTCCTCCGTTCCGGAAGCTTGCAGCGATATGTGTCCATTGTCCGGCTTGAACAGTTCCTGCAACAACTTCTTTTTTGGTGCCATCTTCGTCAAAAATTTCGTACTTCACGGTAGAATTTTCTATACCTAATATATAACCATCTTCAAGGGCGCCAGTAATTTTGCTAAATAGTTTTTGATCGTATGATGCGTTGGTTACTTTGAACCACATTTCAATCGTATGTGCGCTATTAACATCTAAGCTGCCATTACTGTTATCTGGGACACTGATGGAAGCTGAAGAGCCGCTCATACTGATGGCAGATCCTCCCCCTTGGGCTTGGCTATAGGAAGTCATAAAAAGTAAAACGAGGGTAAAAAGTAGATTTTTTTTCATGAAATTAGATTTTTTGGTGGTAAAAAAGATGAAATGATTTTTGTATTTAAACAGCTCCAATAGCTTGAAATAACTTGTTAGCAATTAGAGTATGCTAATACTTGAAATTCATACAAAAATGAGGCTAAAGCTGTTGCGAAACTGAAAATTGTACACGAAAGGCATTATTTTGTACATGAACGGAAATAACTTAGGTCTATGAGAGCTGACTGCGTTCAAAGCTTCCTGTCAGAAGAATGAGCTATAAAATATTGCTAACAGGATAAAAAAACGGCAGTGATCCAACTGTTGAGTTGAATCACTGCCGTTACGATGTACTAGTACTTACCACTAAATTTTTAATCAATCTGTACGGGTTTAATCCATTCTACGCAGCCTAATAATTCGTCGCGAGCATATCCGCAAGTACCAAATCTCGTAATCTTCAAATCACAATTATCTTTTGTTTTTTCTTGCCAGTAGCAATCAATAATCAATTCATTTGGTGCGATGCCCAAGGCTTTTCGATTGGGGAAATATTGCTTGTCAACCATTTTTTTGTCGACGTGAATGAGCTGTGCCGTAGCTTGTTTTTCCTTTTGACCATAAACTACGTAGTAATGATAATCTCCCACTAAGTTGTGGTGAATATCTACGCGATCTACTCGATCAAAGTGATGTGTAAATACATCTGCTAAATTGTTTTTTAGTTCGTTCGAGTCCGTTTTTTTGACAAAATCGAGTTGGCGATCTTTACCAATCAAATTTTCGTAATCGGGGGCAGTATTCCAAGTGAATGCAAAAAATACCGTGGTGAGCAATACTGCGACGAGCATAAAAATGTTCTTTTTCATTTTTCATCAATTTTAAATAAAGCCTTAGGGTAACGCATAGCGATAAGGTAAAGCTTTATCGTTAGAAAATATAAAGCAATAGCGTTAGGTACGAAATGTACTAACTACTCCGATTGAAGTTTTTTAAAACTTCGTTATGATAATGATTTGATTTGAGTTGATATTGACTGAACAGTAATACCGTTTTAATATTGATTCTAAAATAATTATTTAGAGGGAAAAAAAGAAATTACTACGGAGTTATTTTATTAGCATTGAAGAAAAGTAGGAGAGGAAAATAGGAGTTTTTTTCTGTAAAAAAAAAGTAGTGCCCCAAATATTTGAGAACACTACTCTTGAAAATTTTAATTCACTAATTAACTTTAATTTTATTCTATGAGAATAAATCGTTTGGAGATCATTCTTTTGCTACTTAAATCTATATTCAAAAAGTAACTTCCTTTTGGTAAATCGCTAATGTCGAGTTGAATATTATTTTCTCCTTTGACGAAGGTCAATGGAATATTTTTTACCACTCTACTTAAGACATCGGTGATGGTAATTGTTTTATCTGTAAGGGTAGTATTGTTCAACTTTAAATTGAGATAACCATTTTCAATACTTGCAGGATTAGGGTAGAGGACAAAGTCCGAGATGGCACAATCCGACTGTAAAGAAATGATCTGAGAGTATGCTGTGCTTCCATCTAGGTCAACCATTTTTAAGCGGTAGTAACTAAGTTCCTCTGATCCATTATCTGCAAATTGATAAGCTTGACGATTGATCCCTCCTTTAGCTTCAATTTTAGCAATCGTTTTAAAA
>CALFBG010000226.1 GCA_937951685.1 uncultured Saprospiraceae bacterium
ACGCGGAGTAGGATAAAAAGGCAGGTTCAAAATGTTAAGTAATTTAGATTACCGTGTACTAAAAGTTCAATAAAAAAATACATGACCAATAACGACATCTTAAGACGCATCCGCTACACCTTCGATTTCAATGATCGCAAAATGATGGCGCTTTTCAAATTAGCCAATTATGAGGTTCAAAAAACGCAAGTTGCTAACTGGTTGAAAAAAGAAGATGATCCTTCATGCCTAGAAATGACCGATCGGGAGTTATCCCTTTTCCTCAATGGGTTGATCATTGAAAAACGCGGCAAAAGAGAAGGTCCCCAACCCGAACCTGAAGATCCCTTGAGCAATAATATGATTCTTCGCAAACTAAAGATTGCCTTAAACTTGAAATCAGAGGATATGTTAGCGCTATTCGATTCCATTAACAAAAGCATTAGCAAACATGAATTGAGTGCCTTTTTTCGGAATCCTAATAATAAATCTTATGAGCATTGCATGGATCAATACCTAAGAAATTTTCTCCATGCCTTGCAAACAAAATATAAGCCATAAGCAACCCAAAGGGGAGCAGTCCAATCTCCTCCCCTTCCCCTATTGATCTTTAGCAAAACCTCAGCCCTTTCCCGAGCGATCTTTTCCTAGCTTTTATAACTTCGTAAATCTCATTTATAACTTCGTAAATCTCATCCGCCAATTGCTTATCGGCTAAGTACTTTGCCATTTTTTCCCAGCAAGTCGGCGCTGCCATTAACAATCCAAGTAGCATTGCTCCACTGATCTTTCATTATCCTACTAAAACTAGCGAAGCGCTAAAAACAAAATAACCAACGATAAAATTGCTTTTTATAAAAATGTAAAGTATATTTGACATTATGTAAAGTATTTTAAACTAAATGTAAACTAAAGTTAGCAAGCATGAATTTAGAAAAACAATCTACGCCATGTGAGGAAGAACACAATCGGCTGATGAAAATTATCAACTTTAGATTTCCTCATCAGTATAAAAGGATAGGAATCTTAGCGGCGCTATCAATTCTTGGATTTTTAGTATTTTATAAATTTTATGGTAGCAATGAGCTTTTGGTCAAAGATTTATGTCGTACGGTTATGTTGCTATTGTTGCTCTTGGCTTCCCTGAGCAAAGACGCCGTTGAGGATGAATATATCAAGCACATTCGGTCGCAATCCTATATTTTGGCGTTTGTTGGTGCAACGGTTTATTCCATTTGCTTACCGCTCCTTAGCTTTTTCATGGATCTTTTAATTACTAAAGTTCAGGGCGATGGAAGCGCTAGTTTTCAGGAAGTTTCTGCATTTGAAGTGATGTTTATGCTGATCTGTTTTCAGTTATTGGCCTTTGAAACCTTAAAACGATTTAGCCGTGCGCAATAGAATAAAAGTTGAACGAGCAGAATTGGATCTAACGCAGGAAGACCTCGCTAATAAGATCGGCGTTTCCAGACAGACGATTAGCTCTATCGAGAAAAACAGGTATGTCCCTTCTACGATTTTGGCTTTGAAATTATCCGCCTTATTCCAGAAAACGGTGAACGAACTCTTTTTTTTAGAGGAGTCCGACTGATCTGTCAGTAAGTAGGTAGGTTTAATCAAAAACCAACCCTTAATTGAAATACCACGTTTAACAAAGAAAAGATAAAGTATGAAAAAGATAATTCAAAGCAGCTGCAGTTTGCTGATCCTAATGCTATTCGCTTGTAGCCCAAAATCAAGCTCAAACTTCGAATCGAGACAAGCTTGCATCGACCACTTTTTGACGGAGTTCGGAATGCGTGAATATGATGGCGCAACTATCCCCTGCGGAACATCCTACTTGGTATTGTTTGAAAATGAAAATACGACCTACGCGATGCTCCACAATGACTGTGCGGACTTGATGCCTGTTTTATTAAAAGACTGCAACGGACATCCAATCTGTACCTATGTAACAGAAGAAGGCTGTTTTGAAATGGTACAGGATTCAGAAAGAATTGGAATCATTGGTGTCAAAGAAGGATGATGACTAGTACACTGTAATTTAAGTTTATTGATGTTTTGAGCTTTGGATTTTTATGCTAATCGAGGAATGCCCGGAGTTTGATAGCCTTAGCTATCATAACGAGGACAAGACGAAGAGTAGGATAAAAAGGCATGTTCAAAATGTTAAGTAATTTAGATTACAGTGTACCAGCCAAATCTTAATTTTAGCGTGGACGAATAGTCTTATTATGTGGATGCTCTGATGGGGAAATCGCGCTTCCTTGCAAGCGGAAAAGTTTACAAAAAGAAAGAAAGTTTACCCTAGTTTGGATAAGCTTGGTCAATAGCTTTTCAAGGTAAACCCAAATGTCAAAATATTATCTTCCTGTTTTTGGGTTTCGATCACGATACTTTCAAAAGTATGCAGATAATTTATTTTAAAATTTAAAAATTTCCAAAGAGGAAGTTCTAAACCAAGATCTGCCTGCCAACGGAAATTATTGCTTTCCTCCAGAGAAGGTTGAGCATAAAATTCATGATTGACAATCACTTTCTTTTTGAATAAATGATATTTCCCATTTACCCAAACGGTCGCCCGAAAAGTATTGATTACATTATTTCCATCGTAAGCAGCAACGCTAAAGTTGCGCTTTCCAAAATCAGTATGCTCGTATTCACTCGAAATCGAAAGTTTTAGCCAGTTGTCTTTCTCCTTTAAAACTTGATACGTGATGCCCGCCCCAAACAGATAACGCAGATCAATCTCCCGCCGGAAATTAGTACTCGCAAAACTTAGCAACAAGGGATATATCCTTCGCGTTGGATTGAAGTATAAAAAATTGAGACTTAAAAAATCTTCATCTGCCTTTTCTCTCCCAAACGCTTGATAAACATAGGAATTTTGAGTTTTAAAAACCCATTGCTTCAAGGGCTTAAAACTAAAATCCGATTTTACGCGAAAAATCAAAGTTTCTACATTTCCACCTTGATAAAATCCCGTTAAAGCAAGCCTTGCTTTCAAATTCAGCGTATCACTTTCATTCATTTGGGCAGAAAGTAGAATGGGCAAAAATAAGCAGCAGTAGAAAAAAAGTCTCATCCTATTTCGATATAAGTTATGACTTGGTAAGATACTCCGAATATAGTTAAATACACTAGACATTTTTCGAAAAGAGAATCTAAAACTATAACTAACTGATTATCAATATTCATTTTTCTGTAAAAAGAACTTTCGAATAAAGGCTACTGTGTACTAAAATTTGAAGAAATTATTTTTAGGGAGAACAAGGCAAAAAAATTGTGCCTCGCAGAGCTATAGATGCAAACTCAGGTAGGAACCTCGCACACGATATCAAAAATTAGCTTTGGACAAAATTGTGTATCCGATGAGCATTGGGAGCACACACAATTTTGTCCAGATAATTAGCTTAAGCCCCTTGAGGCTGTGGCGTATAAAAGAATTCCTCTTTGACAATTTTACCATTCTTGACCGTATAAACACAAATTTCATCCATATCGACCGCCACCGGAGCGCCTTTGAATTGGACATTCATCAACATCGCACAAGAAAAGAAATTTTCTGCTACGATTGGATCAGAAATAACGCTAGTATTCACTTTTTCCAACATCGCTTCAAACTTCGCGCTTTTCGCTGCAATTCCTGCTAATCCAGTTACAATTCTGTCGGGCATACCTTCTGGTTCTACAGAAACGATTTCGGGAGCGTATAATTCTTTTATCGCTTCTTCATACTTACCGATTCTGCATAATGCTACTAGTCTGTTAGCTACTTCTTGAGTTGTCATTGTGATCCTATTTTTAAAAAGTGAATAATTTTAATTAATTTTTAATTGCTAATTAACACAAAGATAGAACAGGCCTATGACAACTGTATGTCAGCAAGTTTTGAAGGTTATATTTTTTTTATTTTTTTTATTTTTTTTTAAAACTACGCTATTGATAATGCGCGTAAAGCTCCGTAGCCAAGGTCCTTAAGCGCTCCTTTAATGCTGTCGGAGCCAATACAGTTGCCTGATCGCCAAACTGAAGCAACCAGCGAGCAATCACTTCTAGTGAAGAGTTTAGAAATTTCATATGAACCGCATCGCCTTCCACCCTTTGCTCGACAAAGCCAAAATAGTATTTACGCCCTTCCGCAAATTTGAGATAAGATGCTTGGAAGGCAATTTCTATGGAGTAGAACTGTTGCTGTTCTTTCCAAGTATCCTTTTGTCCATCAATGTATTTCTGTAAATTAATATGTACTGTCTCAAAATTTTCTTCAAGCAAGCGTAAGTTGGCAATCCGATTTAGCTTAAAAGTTCGATAATCCTTTTTGAGTTGACAAAAAGCCACCAAATACCATTGATTCGCTTGATGATAACAACCGATCGGTTCCAAGCTTCGCTGAGAGCTAGTGTCATCTGCTTTTTGATATTCAATCGCTACTAGCTTTTTAGCCGCAATACTTTTGAATAGGTCTTGAAGGTGAGGTTTATTTTGCCAACTATTTTTATCCGAAATCACAATCGAATCTTCCAATACTTCCAACGACTGTTTCTCGCTACTACGCAAAATAGCTTTGATTTTCATCATGGCATTAGAATACGCCACCTGTGTCGCTTGATCGGTTAATTTACCAATAAATTTCTCTGCCGTAAGCAAAGCCGCCGCTTCCGCTTCGTTGAACATGATCGGAGGAAGTCGATAACCATCCATCATAGAATATCCAATGCCCGGATCACCGATGATCGGAATACCAGCATTCTTCAAGGTGCTAATATCTCTATAAACGGTACGTAGACTAATCTCAAACCGTTCTGCAATAGTTGTCGCTTTGAGGGTCTTTTTTGTTTGTAGCAGTACTAAGGTAGCAATAACGCGATCAAATTTATTCATGCAAGAAGAGACTTAAATGGATTGAGAAATACTTACAGCGAAGTTATCAAATCTTTGAAGATTAAATAAGTTGTCTTGATACTTAATACTAAAAATGTGAAGCTTGAAATAGAATGCTCCGTGCAAGAAAACAAGTTTAATAATTTATCCCTTATCTTGTAATAAAATCAACGCAAGACAATCCTTATATTTAAAATAAGATGAAACTAATTACCAACTGTGACGCTTGCAAAAAGGAAATAGGCATCAAATCAAACGCTTCTAGTCGACCAGAATTAGGAATGGAAAAAGGAGATGAATTTGACATCAAATGCCCTAATTGTGGAAATAACACTAAAAAACACGTTAACGATATTAGAGCTGTCGCAAGTAATAAAATTGTACTCGGAGGACTACTGATCAGCTTCGTCGTTACGGCTACCCTTTGGAATATTGCTGGATTGGTGGGAACCATTACCATTGGAATTCCATTACTTATTTGGCAACAACAAAGTCAATCCATTCATGCATTTAATGCTTATCGTACGAGGCGGTAAGTAGCTTGTAAACCGAATTATTAAAATGACGACTTAAATGAAAAATAAACGCATTGAATTTTGTTTTGAAAACCAATCCGATAAAGAAGTGTTCATCTGAATAGAACCCGCAGCTTACGAAATCACCATACCGCCGCAATTTGAATACAAAATGATTACGGACGATCATAAATTCAAGCTTAAATTCAATAATGATCAGATAAGTTTTTACTTAGCAACAAGCTTTGCTTACAAATTAATGAAAAGAAAATTATCCCTCGAAGAAGCATGGGAAGTTGAAATTGATACTTTTTGATATTCAAGCTGAAAGATAAAAAGATGAAAATGAAGTCCTTCCTTAAATCGTTGACCATCGTATTCTTATTCGTTGCCCTTGTGGCTAACGGACAAGAGAAAAACCAATCCAAAACACCCTTGGATACCACAACGCTAATTTTTAAAGATACCCTTTTCAACCTTGCCTTTGACTCGATTTCTCATAACCTTGGCATCATAGCCCCTGATCATAAAAAC
>CALFBG010000227.1 GCA_937951685.1 uncultured Saprospiraceae bacterium
CCGGAAAATAACTAGTCTGAAGTTTTTTGTAACGATATTTTAGGACGGGACACATCTCTACTGCCTAAAGTAATGTTACAGGAGAAGGTTATTGAAATGAGTAGGAATAGTGGTATTATTTTTTTCCGGTAAGTTTAGTCCTAGGTAGTGTTTATAAAAGCGACAAACCTATTAAAGGTTATAATTGTGACTATTCTTATTGATTAAAACTTCCTCCTCTAGCAATCATTCCGTAAAACGATATCTAATAAACCTATTAGTGGGAGGAATAAGCTCAACTAATTGATCAATTTCCCATATAAAATTGCAATCAAAGTATCTTGTGTTTTCAGGAATAGACAAATTCGAATTCAATAAAATTTTATTTTTAAAACTATTTTCTAGTTGTTTTTTGACAACCTTTCCTCGTAAAGTATATAGCACATAAACGAATTCACTTGCTGTATTTGCCATAAAAAAGTTACGTTCTTTCAGTTGATCTGGTAAAACAATTTTTTCCTCACAAACTGGTGGCGCCTCAAAGAAATAATCTACTTTATCTTGCAAATCAGATGAAGGCAATAAAAATAACTCATTGTTTTTTATCAATAAACCCTCTGAAATAATTTCATGAATTAGCACGCTCTTTTTATCTAAAATAGTTAGTGGTAAAAAGTAATCAACTTTATCAAAATCAATTTTGTAGGTTTCCGTTTCTTTAAAAAAATCATCAAGCGCTAACTTCGAATACCTTATGACATAAATACCTTGAATATTATTTTCTACATTTTTTCCTAATTGATTACAACTACATAAAAAACTAAGCCCAAAGTATAATATTAGATAATTCATCTTTTTCATTTTTTTATTTTTTTATTTTTACCGTATACAATGCAGGTTTTGAGATAGGTGATCCCTTGCTATGAGAATCTTTTTTCGATAAAATTTTAGCTGTAGTTTTTCTAGATGTACTAGGGTAACTCCAGCTGATTTCTGACCTTTCAAAAGTACTATTTGTGGTAGTTTTTGTAATGTTTTCCATTGCGGAAGTACCATCTGAATGATTTAGACCTAAATTATGAGCTATCTCATGAGTCCAAACCCCCTTAACAGCTTGCTCAAGATTAAAACCATTATTTGATTCTTTTTCATTAGTGGCATTTACTTTCCCTCTATTTATATTTATCTTATTTGCTCCTACAGAAGTACCGAAATCGTCTCCATCGGAGTTATTCGTTACTCCTACATAGTTACCATAACTTACCGTTTCGCCATTGATGGTTTCCACTGCATCACCCAAAACTGCATCTCTTTGAGTTTCTTTAGAAGAAACCTCTTTTAGTCTTAAATCATATGAGACATATACCCGCTTACCGCCAACTTTAACTTTTTTAGCTTTCCCTTTATTATTGTATGAGTCAAGTGATTCTTGTAATCCGTCTAATTCATCATCATTAAGCTCCCCCTTAACATGATAATAATTAGCCTTAATTATATATGGATCTTTCTTAGTACCTGAGCCTACAACGATTGCATCTCTACCATCCGGATCAATCATAATAATTGGATTATTCATAACATAGTTATAGGGTGAATAAGGAACATATTTTTCCGCCAACGGATCCACACTATGCCATCGCCCAATACTAGCATCATACCACCGCGCCCCATAATCATTCCAATCCAAGCCAAAGTCCTCATTCAACTCCTTCACATTATACTGATATAAATTTCGCGTCGGCAACTGCGGTGCCCAAGGTCCTTTCAGATTCATCCCAAAAGGATAATAATGGTTTTCTTGCAATACTTCTGTCTCATTAAGTTCAGGATTAGTAGGGTCGTAAACCGTCTCGTCGATGATGCCGTTTCCATTGAAATCAGAGAAACTGAGGCGAGCATTTCCCAAATGATCTTTCAAGGTATATTCATATCGAAATCCATCCGCCGTTGGTACCACTCGACCTTCTTCGTGGTAAATGGCTTCTAATTGTTCGTCTTGGTATTCGATGCCCGCTGCGTAATCTCTAACCGTTATATTATTACCACTATAAACTTTCTTTTGCAATTTAATACCCGCCGCATCGTAAAGGATTTCAATGTATTGATCCATATCCTCTTCCATTTCAAAGATAAACTTTTTTGGTAAATTTAAATGGTTGTACTCTACCGTCATCTTTTTGTTCCCATCGTAAATCATATTTCCATTAGCATCGTAGTTAAAATTGCCACTTCCGTCGTAGCCTTCCGCTGCGTAGGTGGTTTCCGTTTGATCGGTCACGCTTCCTAATTGATTGCCACCATAACTATATTTTAAATCATCAATCTGCCCAGCCTTATAGCAGCCCGTCGGCTGCTGCACCATGCCGTAACGACGGAGCGTCTTAATATTACCACGCTTGTCATAGTTCAAATTATCAACTGTATACTGGTCGCCCGTCAAATATTGATCCTTCGTGACACCAGCATACTTAGCTTTTTTCAAACGATCTAATTCATCGTATTGAAAGGCGTAACTTTGCGTTGCCCTACCTTGCACTTGCCAAAAAATCTGCGAAATATTACCGTTGTATTGTGGCGTAGCGCCTAATAGTGCTTCTCCGCGATCATACTTTAATTCCATTCCAAATAAGTCATTGTCTGCTACTTCTGCTCCAGGCAATTCATTGTTCCACTTTTTACCAATATACTCGCTTAGCTTATTCGTTACTTTCGTAAGACTTTCCGTATTCGGTAATACCAAACTTAAGTCTTGACTCAACAGATTAACTAAATTGCTTACTTGTGTATTGATATTCGCCGCTGCAATACTGGTGTTATTCAAACCTTGGCTAAGCGTATCCGTATAATCAGTCGGGCCAACGGGATTTCCAATCTTAAGGGTTTGCGTCACGACTACATTCGTACTGTCCTTGTCGGCTACTAGTATATAGTTTTGGGTCAAGGCTAATGTTGTGGCTTCACCAGCGATCAAGGCTGCGAGGTTAAAGTTAAGGGTCACCGTAGGATTTAGTAATTTTTCCGGCGCTTGGGGTTCACTGGGATTCGAAACGGTTCCCGTTGGCGGTAAGCAAGTAGTACAAGCTCCAAGCACTTGCGGCGGTCCACACATTGCTAAAAGATCACCGCTAATTGTATTCACGCTATTGATGTGTGTCAACCAGCCTTTTTGATTGTATTGGTAATCAATTGATTGCAAAGTGCCCCCTAGGTTTTTCTCGATAACTTGGTCTTTGTTGTTATAATTGATTTGACTCAAGCTAACCATTCCCGACGAACTCAATCCTCCTCCCGCTACTTGATGCGTAACTTGCTTCGTTCGAAAGGAATGATCAAAATCGAAGGTTTGGTTGATCTCGTAATTTCCATTCACACTTTTGTGAATGCGCTTAGTTTGCTTAACTTGATCCGCAGCATTGATTACTAATACTTGATTTTCATCAAAACCGCCTAAGTGATTATCGGTAATCGTATTAATAATTCTGCCGTACATATCATAACAATTCGTTGTATACAACCAATCACCTAAACCAGCTTGCGTTAAGGTTCTTACTCGACTGCCCGTAATTTTTCCTTTCAAAATCGCTCCGCCAATTCCTAGGTTACAAGTCTTACTCACGCCTTGGTAAGTATCATAAAATGTTTCGCTTAATATTCCTACGCCTTCGAGTATCGTTCTGATCGGTCGATCGTAATCATCGTAGATGGTGCTAATCACGTTTCCATTTGCATCCGTGCTCGTTACTAAACGATCTCGCTCGTCGTAAGTGTAGTTTTGCGTACCCGCGTTGGGAATTGTTTTTTCAACCAATAAATTCCTAGCATTATATTTATATAAATAACTTGGTCCCGCAGCACCATTGTCCCCCGGAGTAACTACTTCCTTGACATTACCCCGACCATCATAAACGGTATAAGTATCTACTCGATTCACAACAGCTTCACCATCCACGAATTTCCGAGCGAGTATCGTGCGCCCCAGTTGATCCATAAAATTGATCGACCGATTACCGTTTTCGTCAATCATCTCTGTCTTATATAAAGTCTGCGCAGGATAAAAACCACCACTGTGGTAATTGATAACTTCGTCTTCTACCTGATTCGCATAATAATGATATTGTACTTTTACTGCACCCGACTCCAAATATGATTTTTCTTGCAGTGTTCGCCCCAGCGGAGAGGCTTCAAATTCTTGTATGGTATTACCCGTGACGTAATGCTTCGTTAAGTTTTGTCTGCCTTGGTTGTCGTAATAAAAACTTTCTGTAGTAATGTCTTCGTTGTTTACGCCGTGACCAATCGCAATCACCGCTTTCAATCGCCCCAAACCATCAAACAATTGTTTACTTACTTGGTCATCTGTATCGCTGTAAATAGTTTGTGTTTCAATATAATTATTTCCAAAGCCAGTAAAATAGCTATGTTTCACCTGCACATTTCCTCCCCGCGCACTCGACCGCTCCAAGCGATGATACCGATCGTAGTAATAGTTTGTAGTCAAACCGTCGATACTTGTCGTCGCTTGCAATAGTCGATCGGCCGTATAACTGTATTCCGAAAGCCAATCCTTGTACCTCCGCGCCATTAGCAAACCATTCTCCCATTGATAAATATAATTGCTGCCGTAATTTGGTCGTTCCAATTCCTGAGGATAACCCGCTATATTATAAATCATTTTACCACTCCAAATCCAATTATTCTCTTCACTATTATCCGGATTGTATTCGTATTTATAAAAATCAGTAGGAAGCACTAAATCTTCGTTGGCAGCTACCGGATTAAATTTCAATCGACTTCCCATCACTAATTCGCCATCTTGAAACTGCTTGACTTGTACAGGAATGCCCGTCATGTTTTTATTCAACAAAGTCGCTGAAAAGATTGCGGGATTTTCAGAATAAGCATACGAGGTTTCTGTACGCTGTGTCGTTCCGTCACTATTTGTCATCGCCGTTGCAATCAGGTTGTAATGCGTGTCTTCATATTCGTAACTCCGCTGTGAGACAATCGGGTTTTCTCCATTCTCGTCAAAATTCCGTTCCGTAGTCGCCGCTAGGTAATGCCATTGCGGTACGCTTGCGTAGAGATAAAGTTGTGCCCGATAATTAATGCAATCTGTCACAATCGCCGTATTTAGCCAAGGATTTGTCGTTACGATCATTCCCCAAACGAAAGGGAAATTTTCATCCCCATAGAAAAAATCATTGTAGGTATTTTCCGTCTCTTTGAGCATTAAAAAGTTATCGTCCGTTAGTTTTTTATAGTCGACCTGTTTTAGTAAACTGCCGTTTTTTTGGTTGTAAAATAAAGCCATTCCCTGCGGACTTACCCCGGATTCGTTCACGGAAGCTTCGTTGTAATAATGAAAATCCGATTTGCCTCCTTCGTTGTTTCCTCCGTAATGAACCGTTACTTTACCGTAGCCAATAAAACTCCCCGCTGCTGCTTTGCTAAGCGGTCTTACACTGTTCGAACTACGATCCAACATATCACGATGTTTCCATTCCAGCGTGTTTAACGAGCTACAACCGCCATTAAATGCCATTACTTTCATATACTCCGGATGGTTAATCGCGATCCCCGAACAAATACCTGAACTGTCTTGGTAAGTAAACCACTTTTTGTTCGCTGGATGATTACCATCGTGGTCTTCGATACTTTTAATGCGCATTCCTCCTCCTATTTTCTCGGGGACCAAATCGTAGTCTAACCAATTGATTGAATACTTAATATCAATATTTTGTGGTAAACCATTGGCATAGTCACAACTCGGTACGATTTCCATTTGGTAATTTCCGCCAGGCGCTAGGTTTAAACTTTCCGCTAAGCTAAAAGCTTGATTAGCTCGATTAAAATAAACACCATCATAGTTCCAAGTTCTAACAATGTTAGTATTGGGGTTTGGATTTGCTAAGTTTCTCAAAATGGCTTGAAAGCCAATTCCATTCGTCAAATTATCGTCAACGAAATTGGTTGACCCGCCCGGAGCGCATACACCTTCTTGGCTACTCAGGATGTTCCAATTAATGGACACTTCCGCAAATGCAACTGGATATTGTTGTACACTGCTCACCGTTAAGGCTACTGGCAGAGGAACATTGCCAGCGTTAGGTAAATATTTGATCGTCGCTTCCGCGGCTTTGGGTGCGTAAGGGTTTTCAAGGTTCGAATAGCAATTTACTTCGTAGCTAAGTTTGGTAAATCCGCCCGTTGGGTATTTAATTTGTTCCAACAAAAAAGCAGCAGTATAATCCGCGTTCGGGGTTTTATCGGCGCCCGGTATTTTTTTCAACACGTAAGTATTTCCATTATCAAAAAACTTTAGCAAGCCTTCCCATTGTGGTAAAAAAGTGGTATTAAAGCTGTTCCCCGTCGGACCATTCGCATAGCCCCAATGATCGACAGACATCGAAGTTTTAGCGGGTAATTTAAAGTCTTCTCGATAAAAAAATTCGTACGGAGGCAATGCTGCCGGCGCAGCAAAATCACTGCCCCAATCTTCAATACTTTTTAATTTTAATCGCTGCTGCAACCGATTAATACCCAAGTCTTGATCAGCGTAACCGTTGTATCCTGTATTCCATTTATTCTCGGCGGGCGTCGGTGCTGCGTGGAAATAATCATACTCAAATTTATATTTTTTAAAGGGCGTAAAAGGAACTTGATTACCTCGATAAATCTCTAATGCATCTAACCTTTTTCCACCTAATAAATCTGCTCGATTGCCACTTGCCTTAAAGATCACTTTCCCATATTCATGCTCAATCGAGGCTAAATACAACTGGTCATAACGCATCTCCGTAATCGTTCGACTGAGCACCGCTGCAGTTGTATTCGGAACTGCTCCAAAGCATAAACCATCTTCAAAATCAAGTGAGCTGACCGTCAAATCATTGGCCGCTTCGTGCATTGAAGGGATGGGCATTACATAAGTATTTGCTGGTTTATCGTAGTTGAATTGAATTAGATCGCCGTTCACGGAAACAATTTTTTCTAGGTACCAACTAGAAATGTGCTCATTCCAAAATCCTTCGGCACAGGAATTATTCACCGATACAGGATTCTGTAAATTGTTATTATTATAAATAAAAGTTTTAGATTTCGTCCCCGTAACTTGTCTCGCAGTACTTGTATGTCCGAAGTAGTATTTTGTTCCATCGTTTGTGGTAATGGTAAAGGCGTAACTCGGTGCAACGCCCGTGATTTCTATTTTGATATCCTGAACCTCGAGGGGCACACAATTACCCGCGCGATCAATGACAAATTTTCCAGAAAAGCCCAGAAAGTTAAAACTAAAAAGGTCCGGTTCTAAATCTTGTTTGGGGCCCATATTTGGACAAAAATAATCTGAGTCGTAGCTCGTAAAATTTCCTGTTTCGTTTGCCCAACCGTCGTTGTCCGTCTGAAACCAAAACTCGTTCGTCATGTTTGCCATCATCGCCGCGTGCGAAGGAAAAACTAAGGGAATTGGATCATTATCTGCACCAATATGAACGGCATAATCTACTTCTAAATCACAGTTCGTAGGGCATTCTTCGCTAACAAAGCTGCTGAAGTTGGCACCAATTCTTTTCCATCCTGGACCTACTAAAGGATGACGAGGATAGTTTGGTACTTGATCTCGATTCGTGTAATAAGGCACATAACTATCACAATTCGAAGAATAGCCAAAGTCGTCTTTCCCACGAATGGAATGGCTGATCATTCCCCCTACGTCCAAAGTCCAAGCCAAGCCCGTCCAGCTCGCTTCTTCCGAAACACCAATTCCATTCGAGAAATAACTCATTGAAATAGGTACGGTAAGATCTTTAGATTTTACGGTGTACAACGGCACTTCGATATTGGGAATCCCCGAATAATTATTAATGGGAATATCGCCGTACTTTCCTAAAGCAGCGACTTCTGGAGCGGCAGGAACATTCGCTTCGGGATTAAAGGCTGCACCTAAATCCCCCTGCGCAAAAATAGTATTGCTCCAGAGGAAGGAAAGTAATAACATCCATAAAAGAAATTGGTGTCGTATTGTTTTAGTCATTTGAGTTGGTTTTGTTTTGGGTAACCGTATTCCAGCTAAGGACTAATACTAGCGGAAGCTTGAACTTGTTATTTTTCATAATTCGCATACGAATCCTATTTGGCGATTAGGGTCAACCATCAATACTCCAGCGGAGTGTATAGAATCTACTTAAGTTTTAAAGGAATCAGCGGAAAGCAACTTCGTACAAAAACTAGCCGAAGCAAACCAATGGCTGCCCTTGATAAAACCTTAAGTTTGTTCTATCTAAATTAATACCTATTATACTTTTTAAGTAGGCGTTTTGACGGAGGAAGAATATTATACAACACTGGCGTGTTTTTTCTTATATTGATAATGCCCATTCTATCAAATTATATCACTTCCTTTTCTTCATAAACATAACAATTTTATTACATTATAAAGAAAAAACAAAATTTTCACTTATTTTTTTTTACAATTTTCCTGCAAAAACAAATCTTGTAGTTTGGTTGTAGTGCTTTCTACCGCACAAATAGTTCCCAATCAGATCATCATAAAAAAAGCCAGCTTTACAATTCGTGTAAAACTGGCTCTGATATTATTTATATCATACAGCAAAAAAATGTCTTTTGTAAAACTATATCTTAAGCCATTCTATTGACCGTTTCCTTCTTCTGATTCTTGCTTGACGGCTTTTTCTTTTTCTATTTTTTCTACCTTTCCTTTTACAGGAGCGACGGCTTTATTCAGTTTATCATTAGCCTGTTTCATAGATCGGATTTCTTCGTTGTTCTGTTCTATCTTTTTTTCCAATTTCTGAATTTCTAGCATTAATTGAGTAGAAAATTTAGCTAAATCTTCTTGCACTGTCGTTTCCGTTGCGCTTGATTGTTCAGGTTTAGGAGTAGCAATTATTTTTTGCGTTCCAGTACTATCACTGAGCATCGCACGCTCATTCATTTGCAATAATATTTGCTCAATAGCTGCAATTCTTTTTTCTAAATCTGCTTGCTTCGCAGTACTGCCATACTCTAATTGTTGATCGGCATACAGATAAGCATTGGGATTTGTCACCGCAGTACTTTCCAAGATTTCTTCAATCAAATTTTCAAATTCTAAAGGCGTCATTTGAATCCGGCTATTAGACACTTCCACATTTTTTGCCGGAACGACATTTAGACTATCTGCTTCCCGAGGAATAACAACCATTGCCCGCTGCTCTCTTTTTTCCAACTCTGCGACTACTTTTTCATTGTCTTCTTTTTCTTTTAATAACGCAGCGGCTTTCTTCAAATCTTTTTTGGTGTAAGCTTCATTCAAGTCTTTTTCTAAGCTGACGATTTTCTTTTCATATTCTAGTTTCAACGCTTTTGACTTCGCTTCGTTTTCTCTTTTTTGAGCGGCCAATGCGGCATCCACTTCTGCATCTACCTTTGCGTTCAATACTGCGGTAGGATCCGCTTTTTTTCCAATAATAAACCTTAGGCCTACGCTGTACATCATGCTTGTTTTCACGTCATCTGTACCTTCTAAATTTTCTACGTTGCTGCCAGAAGTTAGCAGTGCTTTGGCACTACCAAAAATATTAAATCGTTTCGTAATAGGTAAAGTAAGACCAAGTCCCCCCGAAGCAAACGCTTGACTTTTCACTTGAGAACTATCCTTCGATACGTACTTGTCTTCGTCGACGTTCATATAACCTCCACCGACGATCAAGAAAGGCGTGATGGATTTCCCGCCGCTCAGCTTCAATCGCAATTCTCCTCCAAACATTGATAAATTATCAAAGCGAGTCGTAATAATATTATCTTCCATTGCGCGCAAATAAAAAGCGCGTACACCGATGTAAGCATTAAAATCAACTCCCGCGTAAGCACCAAGCATCCAAGCATCTCTATAAGCCAAGTCTTTATTAAAGTTCACCCGCGCTAAAGTAGGTTCAATTGGAACCCGTAGGCCCCGTAAGCCATCTGAGAAGGTGGCTCGGTAAGCTTTATCTAATTCTGATAATTCGTTGGGACGTCGTCCTCCTAAATATACTTGCAAAGAAGCGTGTAAGGCCCAGTTACCACGAAGTTGCTTCGTAGTAAAGCTCTCGCTAGATACATCCAAAGCTTGCTGATCTGCCTCCGTTAAAAAGTAACGACCCGCGTTGAAATTAAACGGTGTATTTTTGGCCGCCACGGCAACGGTAAAACGATCCGCGAAACTCAATTTGATTCCAGCACCCAAATCTAAATAAATCTGCTGTTGCTTCGCAAACGTATCCATCGTGATGGATTGTACGCCTGTTCCTAAAGTTATAAATGGAAGGAACTTACCCGAACTAAGATTCGCTTTGAGCTCTCCCCCAACTCGCGTTAACTTTACCTCTCGGCTCGTAAAAGCATCTTCAGAGAAGTTTTCGATCCCAAAATCTGTAAAATTGGTTTTTAGGTTAATCGCTTGTAGATAAGATGCTTGCAGCTCTAAATATTGCCCAAACCCAATTCCTACTTGTCCGCCTAAAAGCAAACCATCTTCCAAGCCTGCTTGATTATCCCACCAAGTATATTCTGCCAAAGGAGATATGGTGTAACTA
Organism: uncultured Saprospiraceae bacterium; assembly: GCA_937951685.1. Classification (GTDB taxonomy): domain Bacteria; phylum Bacteroidota; class Bacteroidia; order Chitinophagales; family Saprospiraceae; genus CALFBG01. The sequence continues at coordinate 10,554 of CALFBG010000227.1, forward strand.
ATTCCTGTTACTTGACTAAATCCCCAATAACTATTACTCACTAAAAATAAAAGGAGTAGCAATTGCTTTTTCATTAATTTCTTCATTTCATTGATTAATTTGTAGAAGTTGCTTTGCGATTCTTTAAAACAACTTCTTTTTAAACATTCGTAAACTACGAAGTCTTTTTAAGTTATCTTTCAGATAAAAATATCCAAATACTTGTACTATAGACTCTGGTTATAATATTCGTCACACTTTTTTTTTAGAAAAAAATACTACTTTAAGGATTCCCATTTGTAAAAATTCTTCTTATAAATAGTGACCCATGTTTATTAAAACAGTCTAGCTTTTAGTTCAACTTACTTTTCGAGTAAACAACTTACTCTTTAATGCGTTCTAGCTTCTGTGCACCAGCTTAAACTATCTAATATGTATATTTTGATCAAGAGAATTACCCTTTTAACGCTTGTCTTATTGCTATGTTCAATACCCCAGGGTAATGCACAAGTTAAATCTCAGCATAAGGTGGCTACTGCTACCGATGCTAGTCAGAGTGAGATCAGCCTTACGCCAATTGAGTTAAAAGTCCTGCTAAAAAAGTTAATATTGTTGAAACGACAACGGCAACGCTTGTTACTCGCCCAGCAAAAACTACGCAGTCAACAAAAAATGGCGCAAGCAACGCAATTGCAACAACGACTATTGAACATGGAGCAATTGTTAGCACAACAAGCTAAACCAACTACTTCTTCGAGCACGAAGCCTTCTCCTGAAGTATACAATTCCACGACGAATACCGCTACCGCTGAAAATTCAGCCGAATTGCAGCAGCAACTAAAGGCACTCAACGAAGCAATCAATCGGCTATCTACACCAATGCCAGCTACAATCATTAGTAGCACAGATAGAGATAGTGCTCAAAGTCTACAGCTAGAAAAGTACTATCGGGATCACACACAGCAGATGCTTACCTTGCAACAACGAATGGATACCTTACAAATAAAATTTAGTCAACAACTCAACGACAATAACAACCAAGCATTTGCAGAACGTTTAACCCGCATCGAAAATAGCATTCAAAACTTAAGTACACAACCGGATACCTTATATCGTAGCTTACGCCCAACGGATAATAATCAACAAAACTGGGAAGTAGCGTTTGCGGAAATCCAGCGCTCTTTGGAAAGTTTAAAAACAACATCTGCAACGCCAATTAAAAGCGAAACCGACGAAAACAATTCGGAGTTACTGCGCAATTTACAAGCGTTGCAAAAACAAATTAGCACTTTACAAACAGAGCTTGATGCACAAAAATCGGTCGTTCGCTCTACGACCACCAGTGACAATAGTAATCAGGAAGTTTTAGCGGAAATTAAAGCATTAAGGTCACAATTAAAAACGCTTAACGCAAATCCATCAAAAGGAAATGGAAACAATATCACGGTACTACCTAAGTTAAATAGCAATAATAATAAAGTTTTACTCGCAGAAATTAAAGCCCTTCAACTGCAAGTTCAGGAATTAAAAGGCGATACCACAAGCTTCGATAGCCTTAATGTTCAAGCGGAATTGCCCTACGACAACCATCAAGAAGTGCTCACGCAAATCAAAGCCATTCAAGTCCAATTGGACGAACTAAAAAATCGACCTGTGGCCAATCCAACGACGAAGGCGACACTTACCGACGAGCAGTTACTCGCGGCTTGGGATGCTAGATTCAAAGCTTTGGAAAATAAAATATCGGAGATCAAACCAGGGCAAGAAATTGTGAAGGAAACGATTACAGAAAGAATTGTTCCCGTCCCCGTTGCGCCTAAAGTTGATACCAGCTACAATTGGCTCAAAACGGTTATTGCAGGAAAAGAAAAGCGCCGCTTATTATACGACAACAACGCTACAGTTACAAAACAAACGGATCTTCCCATTTTGGCAGACACCAAAAACTTGATGCAACAACATAGCGCTTTGGATATTTTAATTACTGGCTATACAAGTGCAAAAGGGAGTCCTGCGTATAATAAATTGCTTTCTGAAAAACGAGCAGAAAACGTAAAGAAATATTTAATGAAACAAGGTATTCATCCCAATAGAATTTTTACGGAATATCACGGCATAGATTATCAAGCGACGCGACCAGCGGAAGGTCGACGGGTAGAAATTTTGTTGATGATTCGGAAGTAAGCTTGAGTTGATTGCATCAAACATTTTATAAGAAGTTGTTTAATAATTCTAAAAGCAGTTGAGAAAGGCTTTGCCTTCACGCAAGTAAGCAGCGTTTTTTGTTCAAACCTGCCTGCCTTGAAGCTCTTTTAGGAGTTCGTAGCAGCGCTACGGAGGACGAAAAAGCTAAAAAGTTGGACAAAAAGATCAATTCGTAAACATTTTTGGAGTTTTCAAACAAAAAAAAAGAAAACCCAAACTCAAGCTTTCCCTTCGACATATATCGTCGCTGTGTTGTCATTTTCTTATTTCCTAAACATTTCATTCCCTTTAATTATTTATTTTGGAATTGTAAGTAGGTTTACCAAATAGATTGGTGATTTTGACGGAAGAAAATTTTGCTTCAATCGAGGCGAAAAATGCAGGAAACCATTGGTTTTCAAGGCTTTTTAACGAAAAGTGAAATAAAATTTACTCGTCATAAATTAGTGAATTTATTAGGTAAACCTACTTAAGTACTAAGACAAAATTAATTTGCCATTAAATTGTGTTAGATTTTGATCAGTATTGAGGCACGAAAACCGCCCTAAGCCTTCGCTTAGGAAGGCTTTGAGTAACGAAAAGACTGGTCAAAAGATGATGCAAGTTAATAAGTAAAATAATTTGTCTTAGTACTTAGATACCAAGACAAATGAAATCACTGATTAACTTACCGCCGATTTTATACCGACACTTCGTTGCTCAAATCCTTACTTAGCAA
>CALFBG010000228.1 GCA_937951685.1 uncultured Saprospiraceae bacterium
CAGCGTATATGACGCAATACTCCAAATGATTCAACCTTGAATAAATTATTTTCTTTTATTTTCCATTTACAAAAGCATTCTTTGTGCTGTTTGGGATCAACTTCTTCGTATGCCTACCCAAGCTCGTAGCACAGACCAAGTTCTCAGAAAAAGCTGCTGGTTTAGCCTTAGATCTTGATGGATTTAAAGCTGCAGGTTTTACTTTTGCTGATTTTAATAATGATAGCGTACTTGATTGATTGATAAACAGCTCCACAAATAATGCTGCCCACCGTTCTAGGATCTATTTCAACACAACCGATGGAGCTGGCTAGGGTTACGGCGGCTTTGATGACGTTACGAACACGAAAGCTAAAGGTCTTGTGGCAAATGGTTGGGCGGGAATTACTTAATCTTCAAACAGACATTTTTTCTACTCGTGACTGTGACTTGATCTTTTTATGCTTTTTGACAAATTGGTGCGTCTGTCGGTAAATGCGATACCGATGTGCAAACTCGGCACCCGCAAGCAATAAAATGCCAAACGCGAAAATACCATTTCGGAGTAATTCTGTCCCTTGTGTTAAGGTAGGCATGAAGTTGCGGATAAAAAGAATTTCAACGGCAATGATTCCTCCGGCGAAGATGAAAAGGAAAATACTAGCAGCTCGAGAAGTATGCAAAAACTTTGGTGTTTTTTTGGCTTTACATTTTTTTAAAAATTGCACGACCAACGCATCGTTGGGATTCATTTTAATCAATTCTTTTAAAATATATTCCGACTGACCGTAAGACATTAAATTATAATACGCCGCTGCTTTTTTGAAGAGGAATTTCTGATAAACATCTTCTCCTTTGAAAAACTTGATATTATGCGCAATGGAAAATTCAATCACTTCGTCGGCAATATTCAAATAATCTTCGTAGCGACCGATTTCAAAAAGGGAAGAAGCATAAGCAACCAATAATTCAAAATACTCCATCAAGTCCGTCGCAAAAATCGCAACTTTGTTGCTTTCAAAAAAGCGGACAAGTTCTCGATGGTTTGCAAATTGAATTTCTTTAAATTGCTGGTAAACCTTAGAATGTGGATAAGTTGATTTCTGAGAAGACATGATCGTTCGCAGTTTTGGTTGATTGCTGCTCTAGCTAGCGATTTTGTAAAAATGTTTTGAAAGTAATTAATGACTAGTAAACTAAACAACTTCACAACTTTAATTTCGATCTATAAAATCACTAAAGTAGCTATTCGAGTCACCTATAATCTTAACGAAAAAAGGAGCAATTAGTTGAGTCAATCCGTAAGTAAAAATACAAAATTTTAATTAAAAAATCTACACCTTCCTAAAAAGCCGATGCTAAATAATTTTATTTGGTGGAGGTTTACTAAACTTCCCCACTTGCTAGTCGAAAGTGTAGTAAGCCTTTTATTTATCTTTCTGCTGACCAAATGAATTTCTTTAGAACCAAATGGCGCTTGCCGCAAGCAAATGGCAAGACAAAAATGCTTAGCCTTAAAAACTCATTTGTGAAGACCCTAAACAAAAGTCTCGTTCCTACTGTTTACCTGCTATAGTGGAGAGACGCATTGATCTGCCCGCAATTTTCTAGCTACCGATAAGGTAAAATTACCCTTGAATTGTTGAACGAATAAGATACGATGAATATTAAAATTAAAACGAAAGTAAAAGGGAACTATCTGCAAATCATGGAGCGATTCGACCGAGCATTATTCGAAGCTCTCAAGCCGAAACACGCAGATATGGAGATCGTAGCGTTTACGGGATCCAAGAAAGGCGATCGAGTGCATTTGCGTTTTCACCGACCGATTCCACTAGAATGGATCAGCGTGATTACCGAAGATGGTGCTGATGATAAAGCGGCTTACTTTATTGATGAAGGAGTCAAACTACCTTTCCCGCTCACATACTGGGAACACAAGCACATCGTAGAAAAAATAACGGAGGATAGTTCTTTGATTATCGACGATATGACATTCAAAGGTTCGAATGCAGTAATTTCTGCATTGATGTATCCTGCCATTTATGCTGCGTTTTATCCCCGCAAGAAAATTTATCAAAACTATTTTGGGCAAGCTTCGAGTTAAGGAGTATGTTATACTTTTCAGATAAGTTAATTTATTTTTATGAAAAATACATTACGGTTAGCAGCCGTTTATAACCTTTTGTGGGGCGCTTGGGTCGTTTTATTCCCCAATCACTTTTTCAATTTAGTCGGGATGGAGCCACTGAATCATCCGATGGTTTGGCAAGGCATGGGAATGGTAATTGGAGTATATGGTTTGGGATACTGGTGGGCTTCTTATGATCCGGTTCGGCATTGGCCAATCGTAGCGGTCGGTTTTTTAGGAAAAATATTCGGACCGATTGGTTTTCTTTTTAACTATCTGCAAGGCATCGTTCCCTTCGAATTTATTTATACTTTATTTACCAATGACTTCATCTGGTGGATTCCGTTTTTTCTAATTTTGAAAAAAGTACACGAAAACCAATGGAAACTCACCGACGAATAGCTTCTGTTACAATGTTCTTATGCTTAAATTAGAATTCATTCGCTTATTGCTAGATGCTGGTTTATTGGTGTTGATCTGGATGGTGCAATTAGTTGTTTATCCTAGTTTTTACTATTATCAAAAAGAAAATTTACTGCGCTGGCACCAGTTGTATACCCAACGAATTAGTTACGTTGTGCTGCCTTTAATGCTAGGGCAAATCATCGTGGCTGGACTACAAGTTTGGGAACAGTATACTTGGGTAACCATCTTGAGCTTTGGGATCGTTTTTTCCTTGTGGGCAATGACATTCTTGGTATTCGTACCATTGCATAATAAAATTGCAAATGACACTTACGATGCGAATAGCTTACAGCAACTCGTTGAAAAAAACTGGTGGCGTACGGCGCTCTGGACACTTGTCTTTCTACTTTCCTTACAAGCGCAGCTTTTTTAAAATGAAATTAGATTGCTGTCAAAGCATACAAAACGGGCTTACTCGGACTAGCGTCAATTTCAAAACTAGCAATCTGAATATTGAGTAAATACAAGTCATCAGGTACGGAATCGGGAACGTAGATTAACTCGCTAATGGTTGCCGTAGTTCGGACAGCGTCGGGGTATTGCCAAAAGGAATGATGTGCGAGTAACTTTCCTTCATCTTCCGCTCGATCGACAGATGGCAAGTCAATTAAAAAGTGTTCGATTCCACAACTCACCACGTAATCCATCGCATCTTTCATTAAATAAGTAGGATTTTCGCCAGAATAATTCGTTTGCATTTTTGCTAGATCATTGGGCAAGGTTCTAATGATTAGCGCACGAACCTCTGCTTTGTTAAGCAAATCTTCTAATTGTACTTTTTGTATAACTTGATCTCCATTGGGAAGCGTTACGGGGGTAATGCTAATCAGTTTGGCGACGAAATGAAATTCTCGTAGGCTTTGATTGATCGTATATTTTTCTTTGGCAATGTGTCCTACACATTCGGTATGGGTACCATTGCCATGAGGATTCAAGGCCACATTCATGAAATTTACAGGACCGCCTTGCTGCGTAGCACCAATGAAATCTCCGGCGATGACAGGGCTGACGGTCATCGGTGGCGCATAGAAGCAATTCACCGTTTCCGTTCCAGCTTCTAAAGGAATTGAAATATCAATTGTTTGTGTCAAATCAGCTTGATAGCTTTTTCCGTGGTGTTGGATTTGGATAATCATGAACGGAACAAATTTAGTTTCTACTGTCGGTTCCCCAAGCGAGTTTTTCCCGAATGGTATTAAGGAAAGTGGCATTATGTAATTGAATCAAACGAATCGGAAAATCTTCTTTGCGTACCGCTAATTGATGTTTCTTCGTGATCGTCTCAAATCTAGAATCTAAGGTACAGAGAAAATTTTCTGCTCGTCCTTCAATTTCAAAGGAAATAACGGCATTGTCGGGCAAAACGATTGGTCGCACGTTCAGGTTGTGTGGTGCAACGGGCGTGATGACGAAGTTTCCAGAGCTAGGAAAAATAATTGGACCACCACAACTCAAGGAATAACCCGTCGAACCCGTCGGTGTCGCTACAATAATTCCATCCGCCCAATAAGAATTGAGGTAAGCGCCGTTGATAAAAGTATGAATCGTAATCATGGAAGAAGTATCGCGCTTCAGTAAGGTAAAATCGTTGAGGGCAAATTTGGTTTCTCCGAAAAGCGGAAAATTAGATTCTAGATGAATTAAAATTCGTTCTTCAATGGAATACATTCCTCGTTTCAGGAGCGCAATCGCTTCTCGCAATTTCCTTTTTTCAACACTCGCTAAAAAGCCCAAACGACCTAAGTTGACGCCCATAATGGGAACTAAAGTGTCTCGTACCAAAGTTGTGGCACTGAGAATAGTACCATCTCCACCAAGAGAAACCAAAAAATCAATTTTGCGGGTTTTGAAATCCAAGTAACTTTCAAAACTGCCAACATCTTTTTTAAACTTTACGTGTCCTTGTAATTTTTTCAGATAAGGCGTGTATACAAAAACGGCTAAGCCTTCTTCGAGTGCAACGTCGAAAAAGTCTTGGATGAAGGGCAAATCCTTTTCTTTAAATATTTTACCGTAAACAACTATCTGCATGTAATTAGGAATTTAAAAGGCGTTTATTCGTTTTAGAACTTTAGGTACCCATACAACTTAAGATCACTTAATGGCTATTCGATTATGTCTTGTACGTAGACTAAAACGAAAGCTTAAAGTGTAAAAATAAACCAAATTCGTTTAAATGGTTTCTACTGTATTCAATTTGTATCACTTTGTCGTAGTACAACACAAAATCCAAGCCCAAACCACCGCCCCATAACATTTCATTCGTCAAAGGGTTTGTTGTTGCGTAGTACGGATCATTCACATAAGCAATATCGCTATTTATCGTGAGATAAACCTTAAGTGGCATCACTCTTAATGCTTTAAGTGGCATATATTTTCCAAAGTTAAAGGGACGGTTCCACAATTGATAGCGCAAACTAGTCTTAAGGTAAAGATAATCGATACCATCAATCACGTAGAGTTCGTAGCCACGGATGTAATCGTCGTTGTAACCTAGCGCGCGGGTATTATAGTAAGCCTGCTTTTGCCGAGCAATGGCTACTCTAGCTTTGGCGATAAAACCTAGGCTCCAGCGTTTTGTAGCCGTTGCAAAATATTGTGCTCCACCGAGTGAGATGGAAGCGTCATTAATATCTTGATAAATCCCCAAACCTCTTTGCCGAAATTGCGCGGCAAGATAATTTCCAGCTAAAGGATAAGCTTGAATATCCCGTCGATCGTAAATGAAATTATATATTAGGGAAAAAAAACGCTGTTGTCGGCGGCCATTCAGCAAAAAATCAGGATTGAGTTCGGTCGCGACAAAGTCAGTAATTTTATTTTGTTGAAAATTGATTTTTAGTTGATGTCTAGCGAAGATTGCAGGTCGATAATTCAAGCCAACCCCCGCGCGAAAGCGTTGCAACAAAAAATCTTCTTCACTTCGATTAAATGCGAGTTTGTTGTCGATGGTTTGGTAAGCCACCTCTTTATTTCGTGCATATAGCATTTCGGTAGAGAAACCGAGATTTTGGGCTTTATTGAAAAAAGGCAAACGGTAGGCTAATTCGTATTTTTGGGTGTAGCCAAATTGGGTAACGAGTTTGAGCAAGTCTCGCCTTCCAGAAATGTTGAGGTAATAGAAACGAAGTCCGTAATTAATGCGATCCAAAGAACGATTTTGTTCGCTCCACCAGACGTTGAAATTGCGTTCGGCTAATTCAAAAACAGGAAACGGGTAGATATACCAACTTTCGGTGACCGTGAGCAAAATGCTCAATTCGTTGCTTTCGGTATCCCAATCTTTAACGTTGATTTGCACTTGGGTGAATAACCCTGTATTGAGGACTTGGAGCCTGTTTTTTTCAATAATTTGACTCAATTGCGTCAAGGGAATGGAGTCACCAATTACAAAATCTAACTCTCTTAGGATAATGCGATCCTTCGTTTTTTTGTTGCCTTCAATGAAAATTTCTTGAACGGTAAGCTGCGTGTCTTGTGCACAAAGCAGAAAGGGAAGACCCAAGAAAAAGAGCAGATAAAGGAATTTCCACATGGCCTTAAAGTAGCGTTATTCTACTGAATTGCAAAGAAAAGTTATCGGAAACTATCTACGGAGACAAAATTGGGTTAAGCTTAATTGCAGGGATCGTAAAGGAGAAAATGAGCTGAGCCATAAGCTTAAAAAGGGTTAGTGAAGATATTACTCAATGCTAATCAACATACTGAATATACCAAAGGAATAAGTACCATCACGACGTTCACCAAAAGGATAGATAATCCGCAAAGGGAAAACTAGCGCGACCTAAATTAAATATTTAAATAAGTCATTAAAGAATCAAAGCGATCTGATAAAGTATTAAAATATTGAGATTCTTGGAAAGAGGCTTTAATTTGATACTCGTAGCGGACGAAGCTCGCCAAAATGCGACTAATGTCTTGTTTGTTAATCTTAAGGGTAACGTCAACGCGAGTTGATTCTAAGTTGGTGGTGATAAAGCTGCTGAGAATAGCCGCATTTTCGGATTCTACAATACGGGCAATTTCAGACAAGGAGTAATCCCGTTTACTAATTTCGATCACAATAATACTTCCGGGCTCCGTAAAAGAACCACTCTTTGCAAAAAAGCGCAATAAGTCTTCTTGGGTAATGAGACCAAGATAGTTTTGTTCTGGATCGACGACTGGGACGACGGTGAGATGATGATCGCTCATCATGCGGAGCACTTCGTATAAATGATCATTGTCCTTGACGTAAGGTTTGCTAATGGAAAGCTGGTAAGAACCAACAGCTTCTTCTACGTCATTATCCAAAATATCATCTTCTGAAAGTAAGCCCAATAATTCCTCATTATTGACAATGGGAAGGTGCTTGATATAGAAGTCACTCATGATGCTTAACGCCTCTGATCCGGTATCAGAAGTACGTAAAGGCACGATGTCCATAGAAAGTAGTGTACTAGCAATCATATTTGTGTGTTTTTCTCTTGTCTACTACTCTAAACGTATACCCGTTTACCATAGTTTCAGAAAAGTAAGTTAAATTTTACTTAAACTGGTTTTAAAGGGAGAATGTTGTAGATTTAACTGAGCAATCTTTTCTTCTGTGCTACGAATTCTTCTTCAGAAATCAGAGATCTTTCTCGTAGAGAGGCCAACTGTTGCAATTGTTGTAGGACATCTAAGGTGTTGCTATCTACTTGAGTATTAAGTTTGGGTGTCGTAGGGACTTTGTAGCCATTTTTCACAAAACCGTCATACTCCTCTTGGATGCGAATGTATGCGAGCGCATCGTGCGTTTGTATTTTTTCAAAGTCATTAAAACCTAATGCTACGGCTTTACCGAGATGATGATAACTCTTTGTTTTTTGTTCCGTCAAGGAATACGCGCAAGCTAAGTTGAAATGAACAGCTTTGTCCTCTGGGTTAATGGCTAAAGCTTTTTCAAAATCAATAATTGCTTCTTCGAAATCAAAATCTTTATATTTTTCTACGCCACTTTTCTTGAAGGCATAAGCTTTTTTAGCAGCTGTATTTTCAGGTGGAGCGGGTGGTCGGCGACGGCGCGGTGCTCTAGGTGGCGCTTCTTCGCGTCTTCGTCGGCGCGGTGGTTCTTCCCCAATATCCCGAATAGAGGGAATCGGTGGCGACTCTCGCCGGTAGTTGCGTCTGCGGTATTCTGCATCGGCCCGATCTCTAGTTAAATTATAGTATTTTTTATTGTATTTAGCATCAAAGTCTTCTTGGTCCATCGCAAAAAGAGAAACCATATCAACGATAGAAATAATAAACATGACAGGCACCATCCAGAAAAAGAATAAGTATAGGATACCTCTACCAATTTGTCCTAAGTAGAAACGGTGGATTCCAAACATGCCTAAGAATAAGGCTAAAATTGCAGCTACGTTTTTATTTCTCATGAATAAGTATAACGATCGTTTTAAGGGGACTACTATATTTTTATAGTAAAAGTTTTTTCTTTTGTAATAAGAACTCTTCTTCGGTCAATAAACCTTTCGCTCTGAGCTCTGCCAATTTTTGTAATTGTTCTAACAGTTCTGTAGACGCTTTGCGATCAGCGGGATCACTTTTAGCCGTGTTGGGTAGTTGGTAACCATTTTTGACGAAGTGCTCATACTCTTCTTGAATCCGAATATAAGCTAAAGCATCGTGCGTTTGTATTTTTTCAAAGTCATTAAAACCATGTTCTACGGCTTTACTTAAGTGGAAGTACGCTTTATCTTTATTTTCCGTAAGGGAATGCGCACAAGCGATATTAAAATGTACGACAACGTCCGTTGGATTAATCCCCAACGCTTTTTCAAAATCACTAATGGCACCGTCGTAATCGTAATCTTTATACTTGGCGATACCACTTTTTTTGAATGGATTGTTTTTAGGCTTTACTTTCGGCTTCGGCGCTTTTGGGGTTTTTTGAGGTTGACTGCGTTGAAACTCTCTTCTTACGTGACGCTCTTCTGGAACGGATCTTCGTTCAAAATTGCGTCGGCGTTGTCGGCGCTCCGGTTCGTCATTGTAGCGATCCCGTGGGCGATCTCTTTTATCATCTTCTTTTCCTATTACGGACTTAAAAATAGAATAAAGGATGAAAGCCATGATGAAGGTAGAAAAACCAAAGCCGTTGGCCAGCATAATAAAGATAAAGACAAATAAAAATATAGCTGATGAGTTACTTCTCATGTTTTAAAATTCCAGGTAATTTATGATTCGAAAAAAGTCCATGATACTAGATACACAATATCTTGATTATTTTGGGAATAATCAAATACTAGCGACGAACTTGTTTGCTAATTAGATGAACGGCTCTTATTTGAAAGGAAATTCAAAATCTTTCCTTTACAGGGAATAAAACCAGTCCCTTCAATCCTCAATGTCAACCCAATTTTTGGGGTAAGCACTTAAGTCTAAACAATTTAGCAAGTATCAAAATTCGAGCCTGCTTTTATTGGAGAAACTTACACGTTAAAACAGTAAAATCATCCGGGAAGTTCAAAATACCTTTAAAGCGATTGATGCTAGCGAGTAATTTATCATTGAAGGCTTTAGAGGAGAGCTTGTAATGTGCCTTGGTAAAATCGTGCAACATATCTTCTTCAAAGTAATCGCCATGCTCATTTTTGACGTCCGTTAAACCATCAGTAAAACTCAAGATCATCGTTTCACCGTCAATTTTAATACTACTTTCTTCTACCGAGGGCAGTTCTTGGAAAGATCCTAGGATCGTACAACCTTTATTAAGTGGATAGATCGTATCGTGTTTGACGAGTACGGGCGGATTGTGTCCGGCATTGATATAATGTAATTCTTTGGACTGACGATCGTAAACGGCAACAAAGAACGTGATAAATTTTTCTCCGTTGGTAATTCGCAGAACAGTTTGATTGAGTTCGTGAATAAAGTTAATGAGCGCATCAGAGTGCTGCTTGATCAAGGCTCTAAAATTCGCTTGAAAATTCGCCATTAATAACGCCGCCGCGAGTCCTTTTCCAGAAATATCTGCAATGCAAAAACTAATTTTACCATCGCCTAGTTCTAAAAAATCGAAATAATCTCCCCCGACAACCAAGTGTGGCTTATAAATACTCGCTAAATCGTAGTCAGCTGCTTTGGGCAATTGGCTAGGAATCAACATCTTTTGCATATCGCTGGCCAACTCCATTTCTCGATTAAGTCGTTCCTGTTCAAGTTGTTGTTTGAATAAGCGCTTGTTTTCAATGGCAACGGCAATAATATTGGTAATCGTGGTAATGAATTGAACCTTATTATACATATCATCATCGCGCTCAAAGCCTCCGATAAAAGTATAAGCAATTGCGTGTTGTTTATGCAAAACGGGGATGACAATATCAAATTCACCAATCAGTGGATGATTACGATCTTCTTCTATATTTTTGAGTCGTTGATATTTTGGAAATTTATCACTAATGTCCATTTTGATTTTCTCTTCCGACAAGCCAATGTGAGAAGTACAAATCCATTTTTGTTCTTTCTTTACGTAGAGGGCTAATTTCTTTACGCCCATTTCCCAACTCAAAAAAGAGTTGTACATCGCATATAAACCATCGGCAGAAACATTGTCATTGATGGCTTGCGTAATATTGAGCAAGCGATTAATTTGCAATTGTTTCAGATGTAAGGTGCGCTCTAAGTTTTCTAAGCTAGAAAGGCCCTTTTTTATTTCAGAGAATTTAGACATCCAATTAAGTTAAGTAAAAATCATTTAATCCTATTCAAGCATTTTGTCTGCTACGTAGCAAAGCTTCAAATAGCTTGTGTTTACCGTTGGTAAATATTTATTAGGGAGATTGTTCGTCTGTTCAGGGTTTTAATTCCTAGACTTTACATCCAAAGCATCCCTAAAACCATTTCCAATCAAGTTAAATGCAAGTACCAATAACATAATGGCAACTGCGGGCACGACTGCCAAAAATGGTTTCCCACTGATGGCGTAACCATAGTTTTCATTTAACATAGTTCCCCACGAAGGTTTGGGCGGTTGAATACCAAAACCGAGGTAACTCAATCCTGCTTCGAGCAAAATGGCTGTTGCAAAATTCGCTGCTGCAATAACCATTACTGGTCCCAGAATATTAGGTAAAATATGACGCAAAATAATTCTTCCCGTACGGAATCCCATACTTTGTGCGGCTTCTACAAACTGAATATCGCGCAAGCCAATTACTTGGCCACGGACAATACGAGCCACATCTACCCACATGGTTAACCCAACCGCAATAAAAATATTACTTACGCCTCTTCCCAAAGCGAGCACAATCGCAAAGACCAACAACAGCGTCGGAATTGACCAAGCCGTATTAATGATCAGCATGATAAAATCGTCAATTTTACCACCGAAGTAACCTGCAATTGCGCCGAGTAAAATTCCAATGGTCAAAGAAATGACAACCGCAATCAAACCCACCAGCAGAGAAATTCGGACGCCAAGAATCAATCGACTCAACATACACCGACCAAATTTATCCGTACCCAAATAGAAACTACGCTCCGTAATCAAATCTTTTTCAATCGTCTGGCGGAGTTGAGTAGCGCTGGTTTCTACCGGTCTCCCTTTTAGGTCAACAAACTGATAGGTATCTGCTTTCTTGGTCAACTGCATGGATTCTGCATTCACAGCGTAAGCCAAATCAACTAGGTGAAAACGCATTGGCTTACCAGGCAGTAAAGTCCCCGTTTCTTGATCTTTGCCTCGATACTTAGTGAGATATATGGAATCTCCTTGAATCGAGTAGGTATTAATCGGAATTTGTTGGTAACTATTTGGCTTTCCAAATAGTAAGGTCGTGAAGATACTTTGTGCAACAAAAGTTCTGTTTTTAGCCACACGGAGTATTTTGATGTCAAAGCCTGGATCTTTTAATGCCAATTCAACGATTTGATCATTTGCATTCGGGGTAGCATCAGGAATAATCAAGTATGCAAATATGGCAATGATAATTGCCAAAGCAATGGTGATCATCCCAAATACCGCGGGTCTGTTTTTCAATAATCGCCTAAAAGCTTTTCGATTAGGAGATAAATATGCCTGATCTGGTTTATTGTTTGCCATTCCCTATTCGTCAAATGATTTCAAAGGACGAAAATTAGCCATTTTTTTTCAAAAAGCAGGCAACTGGTGAATAGACTTCAAGTAAATATTAGCATATTCGCTTTAGTATTTATCAACACGGATGCTTAAAGATATAAAAAAACGTATTTTTTTGACAATCGAATTAAAATATTTTTTAATATTTATACTTATTGATATTGAATGTTTTACTCGTAGAACCCTTCTTCTCTGGTAGTCATCAAGCATGGGCTGAAAGTTATCAACATTGTTCCCAACATAATGTGGATATCCTTTCCTTGCCCGGTCGGCATTGGAAATGGCGGATGCATGGTGGCGCAGTAAGTTTGGCGCAGCAATTTCTCAAACAGACGAAGTCAACGGATTTAATTTTGGCAACGGATATGCTTGATTTAGCCGTTTTTTTGGGACTTAGTCGTACCAAAGCGGTGAATCTTCCCACCGTTTTATACTTTCACGAAAATCAGATTAGTTATCCTTGGTCTCCTACGGATCAAGATACTAAGTCGGGGCGGAATAACCACTATGGTTTTATCAATTACACGAGTGCGCTAAGTGCGGATGCCATTTTTTTTAATTCTAGTTATCATCAAAATTCTTTTTTCCAAGGTTTAAGACCGTTTTTGCAGCAATTTCCAGATCATCAAATGCTATCCACCATCGAGGAAATTGCCGAAAAGTCTAAGGTTTTACCACTGGGCATGAATTTGAAAAGATTTGACGCTTTTCGAACAGCTCCTTTGCCAGGACCTGCGCGAATATTATGGAATCATCGCTGGGAATACGATAAAAATCCTACGGAGTTTTTCCAAACGCTTTTTCGACTCAAGTCGGAAGGAATTGCTTTTGAAGTCATTATACTTGGCGCGGCGTACAAGAAAAAGCCACCCATTTTCGCAGAAGCGGCTCAAAAGTTATCTGATCGAATTGTACATATGGGGTTTGCGGAAGATTTTGCGAGCTATGCTAAATATTTGTGGCAAGCAGATATTTTACCTGTGACGGGCACACAAGATTTTTTTGGTGGAAGTGTGGTAGAAGCGATGTATTGCAATTGTTTTCCGCTTTTGCCTCACCGTTTAGCTTATCCGGAGCATATTCCTAGTGCATTTCATGGGCAATATTTGTATGGAGATGCAACAGCGTATTATGCGCAACTCAAGACCGCGATTCTCAAGGTAGAAGAGACTCGGCAGTCTATTTTGGTGCAAAATTTTGTGAAGCACTACGATTGGAGTATTTTAGCTTCAACTTACGATCAAAATTTACAGACGATCGTAGCAAAAAACTCAAAGAAGTTTTAATCTAAATGAACGGAATGGCGGCTAGGGATAGAAGCATCGCATACTAGTTTTCGCGTTTTCCAATGATTTGTCTGAGTTTTTAAACAACCTCAAATTTTAAAAATAAAATATATGCCCTTTATTCAGTTCCAAGCAAAGCAAATTCATTATACCGTAACCGGTAAGGGCTGCCCGGTGGTGTTACTCCACGGATTTTGCGAAGATAGTAGTATGTGGAAAAAATTTAGCCAAGATTGGCCACATCAAGTAATTACGATTGACTTGGCGGGGTTTGGGCAATCTGAACTAGTAGCGCCGTTTTCTATGGATTTGTTGGCAGACATGGTAAAAAAGGTTCTGGAAGAACTTAAGGCAGAACGCTGTATTTTATTGGGACATTCAATGGGCGGATATGTTGGTTTGGCTTTCGCCGAAAAATACGCCGACCATTTACTCGGTTTAGGAATGATTCATTCGCACCCTTTTGCAGATAGTGCTACCAAAAAAGCAAGTCGCCAGAAGAGCATTGAATTTATCTCGCGGAATGGGACTATTCTTTACGTCAAGCAATTAATTCCACAATTATTTGCGCCTAACTTTGTGGGGAGTAATGATTTTTTGATACATCGCTTGATCTTTGCCGCAAGCAAATATTCGGTCGAAGCAATCAAGGCTAGTTTGGAAGCGATGATGAAAAGACCCGATCGCACAGAAGTTTTAAAGCACATCGCTTGTCCCGTGCTATTTATAATTGGTAAGTTAGACCAAGTTATTTCCTACGAAAACAGCGGTGCACAGATCACTATGCCGAACTTGTCGGCGGTTCATATTTTACCCAGGGTAGGTCACATGGGAACTTACGAATCACCACGTAAGACCCAAAAAATTGTTAGGAAATTTATTGAATTTTGTGAAGCGCAGTCTTGATAAGTAGTGCTTATTCGTCAAGCAATACTCAATCTGTGATAAAGTCTATTAGTTCAACGGCTACTCCTGCGTGCTGAGAACAAAGATGGACCAAACAATCTTCTCGTAATGACAAGGATTGTAAATACCAAGTTTCACCGTCCAAACGAATTTCATCTGAGATATCTAAAATCACCTGATTTAATTGCGACAGTCCCATTCCCGTTGCTTTAATCACACTTTCTTTTTGTGTCCAATACGTTAAAAACTGGTGTAAAGAATTGTCAGCATTCAAAATCGTTTGCCATTCTGAAGGCGTAAAACAAGATTTAAAATGTTCTAATTCCATCGGGCGGATGACTTCAATATCAATCCCCAAATCTCCCAATTGGGTCATTGCACAAACGATCAAATGCTCAGAGTGAGAAATGTTGAAAAACAAGTCAGGTAATAAAGGCTTGTCTTGCTCGTTATATTGCAAAGTAGCTAAACTTGTTGGGCTTAAGCCAAAATCACGAATCCCCCGTTGTAGCATCAGTCTGCCCAATACAAAGTTAAACGCATCTTTAGGAAAGCGATACCGAAAAGCTCTTTCTTTCATGGATGCTGGCAACTTCGCTAAAAGATCCAACAAACTATACTGTTCTTGATATGCCCTTGAATCGGCATAAAATACTTTGACCATATAAAGCGGCGGTGTTTTTTTGACAAAGAAGTTGTTTGAATGCTACGCCCCAAATCTAGCGAAAGCGAAAATGCTTTTACAACATTTTTAAACCATTTAAATGGTTCTTTTTCGCAGAATAACACAATTCGGCTAAGAAAGAGTGAATTTGAACGACAAATTTAAATAAAAATATTTTTTCTATACGTATAAAATAGGAAGTGTCAACTATCTTTTCTTTCTTTGTGGTACTGGCGGAACTAAAATATTACCACCGGTATTTAAACGTCTATCAAATACACATGATTACCAAAGATTTAATTATCAGTACGGCCATAAAACTATTTTTATCGAATGGTGTGAAAACAATCACCATGGACCGACTGGTAAAAGAATTGCACACTTCCAAGCGAACTATTTATCTACATTTTAAGGATAAAACGGCTTTACTCAAAGCCTGCCTAGAAACTTACCACGCTAAAGTTCGACAAGAAAACGAAAACATCATCAAAGAATCTTCGAATGCGATCGAAGCGATGGGCTATTTGCACCAACACATCGTACGTCGGGCGAGCTTAGTCAACCCTAGTTTTTTTAATGATATCATTCATTACTATCCTGGGATGTTAAGTGCTTCGTATAAACAAACCGATAATTTTGCGCATCAGCAAGTGGTCGATTTGGCGGAGTGGGGCATTAGGGATGGAATTTTCCTTAAAGATTTAGATGTAGAAGTAACGGTCAAAACAGTTTTAGCTTTGCTGAAACTACTCAAGGACAATAATTTATTCCCAATTACAGCATATAGCAAAGAACGTTTGACTTTCGGTGTCATGGTTCCTTATATGCGTGGCGTTTGTACGCCCAAAGGATTAGAAATATTAGAAATGCAGGAAGAACTTTTCCGTGTTTCCATTTAAAATAAGAGCCATAATATGAACTTGAATAATTCTCTTCGTAAAACTCCCGTTGCCGTTATTGGCTTTTCTGCGATGTTTGCAGACGCCCATAACGCAGAGGATTTCTGGACCAATATTGTCCAAGCTAAGGACAGTATTATCGACGTTCCAGCATCTCGCTGGAGAATTGCGGATTACTATGACGAAGATGTAACTGCTCCGGATAAAACTTACTGCAAGCGTGGTGGATTTTTACCAGAAATTGATTTTAATCCCATGGAGTTTGGCTTGCCGCCAAATATTTTAGAAGTGACGGATGTATCTCAATTACTCGGTTTAGTAGCTGCACGGGATGCTTTGGAGTTTGCAGGATACGGTAAAGATTCAAGTAAGTTTACTGCTCCGCTCAAAGCAAAAACGGGAGTATTGCTCGGTGTAGGTGGTGGGCAAAAGTTGATTACGCCTTTAATCGCTAGACTGCAATATCCCATTTGGGAAAAAGCGCTGCGGGCAAGTGGCATCGCAGAAGAAGATATTCCACACATTGTGGATAAAATGAAAAAAGCTTACGTCGGCTGGAATGAAAATTCTTTTCCCGGTTTATTGGGTAACGTCATTTCTGGTCGTATTACCAATCGGTTTGATCTTGGTGGGATTAATAGTGTCGTAGATGCTGCTTGTGCGGCTTCGCTAAGTGCTATCAAAATGTCTTTAAGCGAATTGGTAGAAGGACGTTGCGATATGATGTTGACGGGAGGAGTCGATACGGACAATTCTCCTTTTATGTATATGTCTTTTAGTAAGACACCCGCTTTTTCTAAATCAGGAAAAATTAGTCCTTTTAGTGCAGCGGCAGATGGAATGTTGATCGGAGAAGGTTTGGGAATGTTAGTCTTGAAGCGACTAGAAGATGCAGAGCGAGATGGAGATCAAATCTACGCAGTAATTAAAGGCGTTGGAACCTCTAGTGATGGTCGTTTCAAATCGGTATACGCACCACGATCTTCTGGTCAAGCTTTAGCTATGGAGCGGGCTTACGAAGAGGCAGGTTATCCTGCGGCAAGCGTCGGTTTGTTGGAAGCACATGGTACGGGGACTGGAGCGGGTGACCCAACAGAGTTTGAGTCCATGCAAATGGTATTTGGTAAAGATAATCCGAGAAAACAACACGTTGCACTGGGAAGTGTGAAGTCTCAAGTTGGACATACCAAAGCAGCAGCCGGAGCAGCGGGCATGATTAAAGCAGTATTGGCTTTGCATCATAAAATATTACCACCAACAATAAATGTAGACCAACCGAATCCAAAATTTGATATCGAAAATTCGGCTATTTATATTAATACAGAAACAAGGCCTTGGTTTACAGATGGAGAACCGCGTAGAGCAGGAGTTAGTGCTTTTGGTTTCGGTGGAATCAATGTCCACATTGCGATGGAAGAATATCAACCAGAGCATCAAACGGCATATCGTTTACATCAGCCGTATAGAAATATAATGTTACAAGCTGCGTCGCCAGGAGCCTTAGCAGCGCTTTGTGCAACAAGCTTAACAGACTTACAATCGGATCAGGCACCAATTAAGTTTGACGAACTTTGTACCAATAGCGCAAATATCAAACTCAATGCTAAATCGGCGAGAGTAGGTTTTGTAGCACAGACGCCAGAAGCTTGTATCGAATTGCTGGAAATATTGAATAAAGATTTTCCAACGACACAAGAAACTTGGGAACATCCCAAAGGAATTTTTTACCGTGCGCAAGGCATCGCAAAAGATACTAAAGTAGTTGCCTTATTCTCTGGTCAAGGCTCACAATACGTGGGAATGGGCAAAGAAGTAACAGCTGCTTTCCCTGAAATGCGAACTGCTTTTTCTGCAGTAGATGAATTATTTCAAACTGACAAAAAAACTAGATTAACCCAAAAAGTTTATCCAAATCCAGTGTTCTCCGAAGCGGCTCGAAAAGTACAAGCACAAGCCCTTACTAAAACGGAATTTGCACAACCGGCGATTGGAACACTCAGTATGGGTTTATATAAAATGTTTGCCAAAGCGGGATTCAAAGCAGATTTTACTGCGGGACATAGTTTTGGGGAATTGACGGCGCTATGGGCTGGTGGTGCTTATGATGATCAAACGTTTTTGGCATTAGCAAAAGCGCGGGGAGAAGCGATGGCACTCCGTAACCCTAACGCAGATGCGGGAACCATGCTCGCGGTAAAAGCACCCGTTGAAAAAGTAGAAGCTGAATTAGCAAACTTACCAGGCGTAAAAATTGCCAACGTTAATTCTACCAAACAAGTTGTGCTCGGTGGAAGTACCGAAGCGATCAAAGCCGCAACGGAAACCTTGAAGGAAAAGGGATTTTCAGTTGTACCTTTAAATGTAGCCGCTGCGTTCCATACTTCCTTTGTGGAGCATGCTCAAGTTCCATTTGCAAAGTTTGTAGATCAACAACAATTCAAACGTTTGACTACGCCAGTCTATGCGAACGGAACCGGAAAACCTTATCCGAAAACACCCGCAGCGATTAAAAATGCATTAAAAGCTCAGATCCTTAATGCCGTTTTATTTAAAGATCAGATTGAAAATCTTTATCAAGATGGCGGACGCGTTTTTGTAGAGTTTGGTCCGAAATCAGTTTTGACAAATCTTACCAAAACAATCTTAAGAGGAAAAGAGCACTACGCGGTTGCCGTAAATGCCAGTAATAAAAAAGATAGTGATCTACTATTGCGACAAGCAGTTGTACAATTACAAGTATTAGGAATCTCACTTGGTAATATTGATCCTTATAAATTGGAGCTAATCAGTACGACGAAACCAACAAAATTGAACGTTAAGCTCAGTGGAAATAACTACGTTAGCACACAAACGCAAAAAGCTTACTACGATACGATTAATGATGATTTTCAAATTACGACGGCTACTAAAGTTGTCGAAAAAACTGTAATCAAAGAAGTTGAAAAAATTGTTGAAGTTCCCGCCGAGAACTTCGCCACCCATCAAAATAGTGAAGAAGAAATGATGAATAAAGAATATCTCGAAATCTTGAAATCTACCCTAGAACATTTCAAGTCTCAGCAAACAAAGTCTTTAGAAATTTTTGAACGATTTTTGAAAGACCAAAATGATCAGTCTCAGTCGCTCTTACAATTATTAAAAGAGCAAGTAGATGCACCGTCTTCCACGACCCTATTGTCAACTACACCAGTAAAAAGTAGTAGTAATGGTAATGGTTCTACGAATGGCGTTAGTAAAACAACGGCTAAGCCACAAGTAAAAAATACTGCTACTGCTCCCGCGGTCAGTACAACTACGGCTGCCGTAGCAACGGCACCAACGCCAAATAGCAACGGACTGAATAGAACAAAATTAGAAAGTATTCTGATGACCGTGATCAGTGAGAAGACGGGTTACCCGACGGAGATGCTTGAGTTGGAAATGGATATGGAAGCAGATTTAGGAATTGATTCGATCAAGCGGGTTGAAATTTTTGGATCCATGACGGAGCAACACCCAGAGGTATCTGGCATTAATCCGCAAGAGTTAACAGAGCTAAGAACTTTAGGTCAAATCGTTGATTACTTAGTTGGTCAAACGGGCGCTGCAACGACTAGCGCTACCGCAACTCAAGCTACATCAACGCCAACTGCTCCCGCAGTAGAAACACCTGCCGCGCCAACAAGCACAGCAAGCTCAATTGACACCGCAAAATTAGAAAGTATTCTAATGACGGTGATCAGTGAGAAGACAGGCTATCCTACGGAGATGTTAGAATTGGAAATGGATATGGAAGCGGATTTAGGAATTGACTCTATTAAACGCGTTGAGATTTTTGGATCTATGACGGAGCAACATCCTGAAGTGTCTGGTATCAATCCGCAAGAATTGACAGAGTTGAGAACGCTAGGACAAATCGTAGACTACCTCGCTGAAAAAAGTGGCGCGACTGCGACTACAACAACTGCAACTACAACTACAACCACAACCACAAGTACTCCTGCCGCTCCAGCTCAGCCAACGACTCCTGCAACGGGAGGTGTTGACACGGCAAAATTTGAACAAATATTGCTAAGCGTAATCAGTGAGAAGACGGGTTATCCGACGGAGATGCTTGAGTTGGAAATGGATATGGAAGCGGATTTAGGGATTGACTCTATTAAGCGGGTTGAGATTTTTGGATCCATGACGGAGCAACATCCCGAAGTATCTGGTATCAATCCACAAGAGTTAACGGAGTTGAGAACACTAGGAGAAATTGTAGATTATCTAGTAACAACGGGAAAAAAAAAACAATAAGGCTTAATCCAAGCACTACGCCGAACCTTGAGAAAGAAGAAGTTGTCACAACTTCTTCTTTCCACGGGGTAGAGCGTCACCAAATCGAATTACAATACCTTCCTCCTGCCGATTTTCTTGAATTTCAATTTCCTGCCGAGCAAGTTTGTGTCGTAACCAACGAAGGTTCTGAATTGACTACGCAAACGAAAGCTAAACTGGAAGCATTAGGTCATCAAATTATTGTTTTAAACTTGCCAGAAGTGGCAAACCCAATTAAAGAGTCTAGCGTAACACTTACGGATTCTACGGATGAAGCCATTACTGCGGCACTCGCAACGATTCGCCAAAACCACGGAGAAATTGCAAGTTTCATTCACCTCCAACCACAGTTTACTTTTCAAAACGGTAACTTCGCACAACATTTCCAAAAAGAAAAAGCACTCGTTAAAACGGTCTTTTTACTCGCCAAGCATTTACAAAAGAACTTAACGGAATTAGGAAAAACGCAACGCGCTAACTTTATGTGCGTAACGCAATTAGATGGTACGTTAGGTATTGCGCCGAAAGGAAATGTCTCTGTTGTTGGAGCTGGTCTGACGGGGCTGGTTAAATCTTTGAACTTAGAATGGCCTGCTGTCTTTTGTCGCGTAGTAGACGTAGATACGGCGTTAACACCTTCCGTAATTGCACAGCAAATTGGTGCAGAATTTCACGATGCTGACTTAGCGACAATTGAGGTAGCCTACAATGAGAAAGGTCGTCATACGCTGAAAAGTGTCAATACTTTTTTAGCAGATAATCAAAAAATTAAAACTTTGGTAACCAATGATTCTGTCTTTTTGGTGAGTGGTGGTGCGCGTGGCGTAACGGCAACTTGTGTAATCGAAATGGCGAAAACCTTTCAGTGTAAATTTGTTCTACTAGGTCGTTCTTCCGTAGATTTTGAATTACCCGCTTACGCTAAAAATGTAGCGGACGACAATCAACTGAAGCGCTTAATTATGGACGACTTGAAAGCGCAAGGAGAAAAACCAAGTTTGGCAAAAGTAAAAGATTTATTTAAAAACATCGTTGCTAAAAAAGAAGTAGAAGCAACCTTAACGGCCATTGAAGATCATGGTGGAAAAGCCATTTATGTGCGGGGTGATGTTACGAAATTTTCTTCGATGCAAGCAGCGTTAAAAGCGGCGGAAGGAAAGTTGGGTGCGTTCACCGGAATCATTCACGGTGCAGGACGATTAGCTGATAAATATATTCAAGATAAAACAGCGACGGACTTTGAGAATGTACTTTCTGTAAAACTAGACGGTTTGTTAAGTTTGTTACAAGCAGTAGATATTCACCACTTAGAACATTTAATACTTTTCTCTTCGGTAGCTGGATTTTACGGTAATGTTGGTCAAACGGATTACGCAATTGCCAACGAAATTTTAAGTAAGGCAGCCCATCTATTTAAAAAGAATCACCCGAAGACGCAAGTCTCCGCGATCAACTGGGGGGCTTGGGATGGCGGAATGGTGAGTGCAGCATTGAAGAAAAAATTTGAGGAAGCGGGCGTTACTTTAGTGAACAGCGAAGGTGGTGCGGCGATGTTGGTTAACGAACTTAACGTAGCGTACGCAGACCAACCTCAAGTAATTATTGGAGGAACGTTACCGGCAGCAATTAGTCATCTTGGCGAAGACTTGAAAACTTACCGGATTCGAAGAAACTTACAAGTCGAAGAGAATCCCTTTTTGATGCACCATGTCATTCAAGGGAAAGCAGTTTTACCCGTTGTTAATGCCGTCGGTTGGATGGCGCAAACCGCAGAACGCTTGTATCCCGATTTCAGAATTTTCAAAGTAGAAGATACTAAGTTATTCAAAGGAATTGTTTTCGACGGGAAAGAAGCGAAAGATTATATTATTGAGCTAAAAGAAATAGCAAAAGCAGCGGATCAAATTGTTTTTGAAGCTTGTGTGTTAACGGAAGGTGCGAAGTTGCCGAGCTATTTTTATAAAGCAAAAGTAACCTTAGTCCCTAATCAAGCGAAACAAACACTACCTAAGTTCAAGCAGGCTTTAAGTCCAAACGCAGTAGCGAGTCCCGGAGCTGTACTTTACGAAAATGGCGCCCTCTTTCACGATCACTACTTTCAAGGGATCGAACAAATTTTGGATTTTAATGAGAAACAAATTGTCTTGGCTTGTAAAGCACCCAAAGTGCCCTTAACTGCACAAGGTCAATTTCCAGTTAAAACGGTTAATACCTTTTTTACAGATATTCAGTACCAAGGCATGGTGGTTTGGGTACAGCGTTTTTTGGATGGTGCCAAGAGTTTGCCTTTGCAAACAGATTCGGCAATCATTTATAAAGCCGTTCCTTTTGAGCAGAAATTATTCGTTACGGTAACGATTGAAGAAGCAACGGAATTTAAGATGCGCGCTACTTGTACGGTTTACGACGAAGCAGGAACGGTATATATGCAAACGACGGGCGCAACCGTTACGGTTTCAAAGCAATTAACTTGGTAGAGCGCATAAATTGTGTATTGTTTTGTTTTAGGATAAAGTCTATTGAAGAAGTTGTGAAAAACTTCATGGTACATAAAAAAATAAAAGGTGCAGAAAATAGCAATTATAGGTATGTCAGGTTTGTTTCCAGGATCTTCGAACGTCGAGGATTTTTGGAATAATTTGATGCAAGAAAAAGACCTTACAGGAATCGCTACGGACAAGGATTTTGGCGTAGCACCAGAACCGTTTTTTGAAGAAAAAAAAGGAGTTGTTGATAAATGTTACTCTTTACGTGGAGGATACATTCGAGATTTTAAATTTGATCCCAGCGGATATCAATTATCAGAGCAGTTTTTGGCAAAACAGGATCAACTTTTTCAATGGTCGCTTTTCGTGGCAAAGGAAGCTTTGCGCGATAGTGGTTATTTAGGGAAAGCGGATGTGCTCAAAAAGTGTGGATTGATTCTAGGAAATTTGTCTTTCCCCACAAGCTCTTCTCATAAATTAATGGCGCCTGTATATACGCAAACTTTAGAGCGTGCCTTACAGCAAATATTTAAGGACGAATCTATTAAAGTTGACGCTCATCAGAAAACGACACCGCAGAATGAAGTGTTGCAATATACGCCTTCTGAGTTGGTTTGTGAAGCTTTGGGTTTAGCTGGAAATCATTACGCCTTAGATGCTGCTTGCGCTACTTCGTTGTATGCGATCAAATTAGCCTGTGACGAATTACTAACAGGAAAATCGGACTTGATGTTGGCGGGGGCAGTTTGCGCTTCTGATCAATTGTTCATTCACATGGGCTTTTCGATTTTTCATGCGTACGCTCCGAGTGATAAAAAATTTGCACCGCTAGATAAAAAATCGGGTGGCTTAGTTTCCTCGGAAGGAGCAGGAATTGTCGTACTGAAAAAACTGGAAGATGCAGAACGAGATGGAGATGAAATTCTCGCGGTGATTGGCGGCATCGGACTGTCGAATGATGGTCGAGGAAAATTTCTTTTAAGTCCTAATCCTAAAGGTCAACGCTTAGCTTTTGAACGCGCTTACACGGCAGAAGATGTACAAGCCCAAAATACGAGTTATTTAGAATGCCACGCAACGGGAACGCCACTCGGCGACGTTACAGAAATGAACTCCATCGCCAATTTCTTTGAGCAACACCAAGTCAAACCTAGTCTAGGTTCCGTCAAATCTAATATGGGACATTTACTGACCGCGGCAGGCATGACGGGCTTACTCAAAGTGATCTTGTCCATGCAGAAAAATTTGATTCCACCAAATATCAATTTGACGGAAGCTGTCGTTGCGGAAAACAACTGGATTGATGAAACGCAAATGATTTTGCGTCCGCAAGCTTGGGAAGATCAACAAAAACAAGCGGGAATTAATTCTTTCGGTTTTGGTGGTACAAATGCACACATGGTCGTACAGAATTACCTCGAAGGAACTGCTCCAGCACCAAAAGAAAAAACAACTGTTGCTTTAGTACCAATGTCGATCATTGGGATGGAAGTACATTTTGGTGATTGTACAAAATTGGCCGATTTCTATGATAGTATTTATTACGGTAGACAACATTTTAGAGCGTTGCCGGATAGTCGGTGGAAAGGGTTTGAGCGTAACGAAACGCTGTTGAAAAATTATGGTTTTAAAAATGGTAAAGCACCGATGGGCGCTTACATTGAAGATTTTGAAATTGATTTACTCCGCTATAAAATTCAACCCAAAGAAGCAGAAACTTTAGAAGCACAACAAGCCCTAATTTTAAAAGTGGCAGATCAGGCCATTAAAGATGCAGGCTTAGTTGAAGGTAAAAATACAGCAGTTTTGATTGCGATGGAATCCGAACTTGCGATCCATCATTATTTAGCCCGTTGGGATGTAAGTTGGCAGTTGCAGTCTGCTTTAGATAATAGTGGAATCACCTTGCCAGCGGAAGCTTTTTCAGAATTAGAAGCGCTTTGTAAAAATGCGATGTATTTCCGAGAAGGACCACAAACACCAAGTCAACACACTAGTTTTGTTGGCAATATTATGGCTAGTCGGATTGCTGCATTATGGGATTTTTCAGGACCAGCTTTTACTGTTTCCTGCGGGGATAACTCTGCTTTTAAGGCTTTAGAAATTGCTCAAAATATGCTGTCGTTGGGAGAAGTAGATGCGGTAGTTGTTGGAGCGGTAGATTTCGCGGGGGGCTTAGAAAATATATTATTGCGACAGCAAAAGGATCCCATCAATACGGCTGAAAATCCAAGTTTGAGTTTTAATAAAAATGATAATGGCTGGCTCGTCGGAGAAGGAGCAGGTGCCATTGTTTTGAAAAGAGCAAGTGAAATAAAAGACGAAAAAGTATACGCAACCATTCAGGAAATTGGGGCGGTGAAAAATAATATTGATGTCGATTATCAAGAGTTGGCAGCAACGGGTATGCAAGCGGAAGATGAACAAGAATGGCAACAACTGCAAGCTACCCATCCATCACGACCTCTGGCGCTGGGAAGCGTTAAAGCAAATGTAGGACATACTTACGCTGCATCAGGAATGGCAAGTATCATCAAGACGGCGCTTTGCTTACATCATCGATTTATTCCTGCTGTTCCAAACTGGGAAGCAGCCAAGCAAAAAACGCCACTGGCAGCTGCTTACTATTTTCCTAGCTATTCACGGCCTTGGATTTTACGGGAAGGACAAACGGAGCGAAAAGCTGCCGTTAATGGTGTCGGTTCTTTACAAGTTCAGCTTAGCGAAGCGGCATTTGTTCCGCAAGCGAATAATTCATTTTTGCAACGGAATACTACGCCACTGTTTTTATTGAAAGCAGCAGATAGTAATGGAATGTTGCAACAACTAGCAGCCTTAACATTAGCCTTAGAAACGGATCAGTCTCTCTCCTCTTTAACCAAACAGTTTTTTGATAAAGCACAAGCAAAACAAACCGCTTTATGCTTGGCGTTAATGGGGAGTACAAGAAAAAAATTACGCGCAGAAATTGCTTTTTTTCAGAAAACAATTGCGAAAGCCATCGCAGAAAAAACTGTGCTACGCACCCCTAATGGCAGTTACTTTACAGGAAATCCATTGGCGCAGAAAGGTCGATTAGCATTTGTTTATCCAGGTTCTTCTACGGCTTATGCTGGTTTGGGTAAAGAAGTATTTCAACTTTTTCCGCAGTTGTTTCCGCATTTCGAGAGTATGGATTTGTCGCTTGATAAAATGTTGTGGACAGAATATTTATATCCAGAAACACAAAATCAAGCGGCCACTACGCCAGACATTTATGAGAATGCGATTGCGATGATGTCCGTCGGGGTATTTTTTGCAGCGTGTTTTTCACATATGTTGAGACAGTATTTTAAACTTGAGCCTGATCTTGCATTTGGATATAGCATGGGAGAGTGCAGCAGTATGTGGTACGCACTCAATGTTTGGAATCCTAAAGAATCAAAAGAATTTCAGGTTTCGCCAATTTTCAAATCTAAGTTTGCGGGAGACTTAAGTACCTTAGCAGAGCACTGGGGCGTGTCGATCGAAGCAGCGAAAGCACGTTGGGTAAGTCTAGTTTTATTGGCGCCGAGAGCGAGTGTGGTAGCAGCAGTAGCAAAGAAAGAAAAGGTATATCTTAGTTTTGTAAATACCGAAAACGAAGTTATTATTTCTGGAGATCGAATGGCTTGTTTTGCCATCGCCACCGAATTGGACTGTCAACATATTGAAGTTCCTTTTCAAAACGTTATTCACCATGAGTTTTGTCGAGCAGAAGAAGCAGGCTTATTGAAAATGCACGACTTGCCAACGCAGAAAAAAACGGGAATAGATTTTTATTCCAGTATCAATCAAGCGGTACTTCCATTGGATCGAAAAAAACTAGCAAAGAATGGTACAGAAGTTTGTTGTCGGATGGTGGATTTTCCACAGACTGTCAATCAAGTCTACGAATCGGGTGCGCGCATTTTTCTAGAATTAGGCGCTAGTGCTACTTGTACCGGATGGACGAATACCATTTTAAAAAATAAAGAACATTTAGCCTTAAGTATTAATCAAAAAGGAAAAACAACGGGACAGGCACTCGTCGAAGTTCTGGCTCAATTGTCGAGCCACGGGCTTGATTTGGATCTCTCGATGTTGTTTGTACAAGCTGCGGTGGAAAAACCACAGCGGAGTTTTATGAAAAAAATTATTCCTGGCGGTCAACGTATTTTTGATGCTTTGTTAGCTACAACGCAACGCGAAAGATACTTCGCCGTTGCGCAACAGCGAAAAGTAAAGCAGAAAAGTTTGAGCTTAGTGAGTGTCGCTTCCGACAACTTTGAGCGTGCACCAGAGACCACCAGTCATTTAAAAAATAACTTACCCAATATGGAAATCAATACCACAAAATCAGTACCTAGTCCTACGACCAAAACGAAGTTAGCAGAGAATGGTTTGCCATTGCAAGACTTCGCTTCTGGAGAACAATTAGCTGGCAAAGAAATTATCTTTTCGCAACAAGATTTAGAAGAGTTTGCGACGGGTAAAATTGCGAAAGTATTCGGCGAAGAATATTCGATTATTGATACTTACGCACGTAGAGTAATGTTGCCAATGTATCCTTATTTATTAGTGAGTCGTGTGACGGGATTAGAAGGGGCGTTAGGGAAGTACGAACCCTCCACGATGCAGACGGAATACGATATCCCTTACGATGCTTGGTTTACGACGGATCGGCAAATCCCTTGGGCCGTTTCGGTAGAATCGGGGCAATGTGATTTATTGTTGATCTCTTACTTGGGGGTTGATTTTCAAAATAAGGGCGAACTCGTTTATCGCTTACTCGATTGCACCCTGACGTTTGTTGACGATCTTCCTTTCGAAGGACAAACTTTACGATACGATATTTCCATTAATTCTTTCGTTCGTAATGGGGACAATTTATTGTTCTTCTTTAGCTACCGTTGTTACGTCAAAGATCGCTTGGTCTTGAAAATGGACGGTGGCTGCGCAGGTTTCTTTAAGGACGAACAATTAGAAGAAGGTAATGGTGTCGTATATACGGATGCGGAGTTGGAGCTTAGGGCTAATGCTAAGAAACGAATCTTTACGCCTTTATTAAATACGACTAAAACTGCTTTTAGTAAAGAAGACTTACAACATTTGATCAATGGCGACATGGAGAAATGTTTCGGTAATGAATCTTATTTTGCGAACGGTCGCAATCCTTCTTTACGGTTACCACCAGAAAAAATCTTAATGATTGATCGAATTACTTCGGTCGATTTACAAGGCGGTGCTTACGGCTTAGGTTACATCGTTGCAGAAAAAGATTTGAATGCTGATGATTGGTATTTCCCTTGCCACTTCAGAGATGATCAGGTATTGGCGGGTTCTTTACAGGCAGAAGGTGGTGGAAACTTATTGCGGTTTTTTATGCTGATGTTAGGCTTACAACGCTTGATGAAAGATGCTCGTTATCAGCCAGTCTTCGATTTGCCACAAAAAGTACGTTGTCGCAAGCAAGTAACACCGAAGGATACGAAACTGGTTTATAAACTAGAAATCAAGTCCATCGGTTTAATTCCTAATCCACACGTGATTGGAGATTTAGAAATTATTTCAGATGGTGTCATTACCGTTCATTTTGAAAACCTAGGCTTACAACTTCGAGAAAAAGATAATCCGTATTACCTCGAAAAGGAAACGGGAATTACAATTCCAGAACGCTCCAAGGCTGCTTTATTAAATGAGAAAGACATTACGACGTTTGCACTAGATAATTTATCAGCATGTTTCGGGGAAGAGTTTGCAGTTTACGATGGGCGCACTGTTTCGCGACAGCCCAATACAGATCTCCAATTAATTTCTAGAATTTTAAATATAGATGGGAAGCGACATGATTTCAGCAAGCCTTCCACGGCAATGGCAGAATATGACGTACCGGTAAATGCTTGGTATTACGAGCAAAATTCCAATGTCACGATGCCTTACTCCGTTTTGATGGAAGTTGCCTTACAACCTTGTGGATTGCTGGGGGCTTATTTAGGCAGCACCTTGAAATTTCCAGATAAGAATTTATACTTCCGTAACCTAGATGGAGATGGCGAAATGTTTGACTTACCAACGGGTACGGATTTCCGAGGCAAAACGATTGTCAATAAGTCAGTACTCGTTTCTTCGGTGGCTTTAGGCGGAACAATTTTACAAAATTATACTTTCGAGCTTTCTGTTGACGGTCACGTTTTTTATAAAGGAAAATCTTCGTTTGGTTTTTTCCCAGGAGACGCATTGGCACAACAAGTTGGTTTAGATAAAGGACAGGAAGTAGCTGCTTGGTACGAAACAACTGGTTTGACCTCGCAAGATTATATGCAAATTAAATTGGATTCCCTTTACGGGAAAATGAAGCTATTCAAAGCACCCGCGGATAAGCCATACTATCGCCTCGCAGAGAACCAGCTCAACTTGTTGGACCAATTGATCATTGCCAAAGATCAGGGCGAATTTGGAAAAGGTTATATTCACGCTACGAAATTTGTACACACTTATGACTGGTTCTTCACTTGCCATTTCTACCAAGATCCGGTTATGCCAGGCTCTTTAGGTGTTGAATCTATTTTGCAAGCGATGCAAGTATTTGCCTTACAACAAGATTTAGGAAAAGAGTTTAAAAATCCTAAATTTGTACAATTGGCGAACCACAAAACGGTTTGGAAATATCGTGGTCAAATCCTTACCGATGTAAAAGAAATGCATTTAGAAGTACACATTAAAACGATCGAGCAACGCGGTGCACAACTGGCGATCATTGGCGATGCTTATTTATGGAATAACAAAACTAGAATTTATCAAATTACGGATTTAGCATTGGGAATTGAAGAAGCCTAAGGTTTCTTCAAAGCAATTGTTTTGAGATAAAGAACTTCAAGGCTATAATTCTATTTGAAAAAATTATAAAATAAATAAAATGGAAGTAACATATAATGGCAACGCCACTGGGCTGCTTTGGAAAGGATCACCAAGAGAAATTGCTTTTGGCGAAACTGGTATTTTAGAAAAATTGCGGACGACAAACAAAACTTGCTTTGTCGTTAAAGACTTCAGAGGTCGGATTGGGTTTACGACGGATGGCAATATCAGTACAGAAGGAAATGGCTTAGAAGTGGTGGCGATGGTCGCACCGATGACAGCAAGTCAACTTGGCGATGCTGGTTTTCGCAAGGATTACGGATTGAAGTACGCTTACAAAACGGGCGCCATGGCCAACGGAATTGCTTCGGAAGCCTTAGTTACCGAAATGGGAAAAGCGCAATTATTAGGTTCCTTTGGTGCGGCGGGTTTAGTCCCTCAACGTGTATTACAAGCGATTGAAACCATTCAGCAAGCCTTAGCTACACAAAGCTACGCGTTTAATCTGATTCATAGTCCAACGGAAGAAGCCTTAGAAGCGGGCGCCGTGAAATTGTATTTGGCACACGGTGTGCGAGTAGTGGAAGCCTCAGCTTATCTGAAATTGACACCCTACATTGTACAGTATCGAGCGGCTGGATTACGCAGAGACACCGCAGGAAATATTGTGATTGAAAATAAAGTCATTGCTAAAATATCTCGGAAAGAAGTAGCAACGCATTTTATGCAACCTGCACCGGAGAAGATGTTACAGCAATTGGTTGAGCAAGGAAAAATTACGGCGGAGCAAATGGCGCTGGCGCGGGAAGTTCCGATGGCGGATGATATTACGGTAGAAGCAGATTCGGGCGGTCATACGGACAATCGCCCCTTAGTGGCTTTATTGCCTTCGATCATTAGATTACGAGACGATATTCAAGCGGAGCGAGGCTACGCAAAACTGATCAGAATTGGTGCAGCGGGTGGCATTTCTACGCCAGCTTCAGCACTTGGTGCTTTTATGATGGGGGCGGCTTACATCGTAACGGGTTCGGTGAATCAAGCTTGTGTAGAGGCAGGCACTTCTGAGCACGTTCGAAAGTTGTTGGCTAACGTAGCGGCTACCGATGTAATGATGGCACCGGCGTCAGATATGTTTGAAATGGGCGTTGAATTGCAAGTTTTAAAACGAGGAACTTTATTTGGGCCACGGGCAAAGAAGCTTTACGATTTTTATATGCGCTACAAATCTATCGACGAAATTCCAGCGAAGGAACGTCAAAATCTAGAACAACGCGTATTTAAAAAACCATTAGAAGAGATCTGGCAGGCTTGTATCCAATTTTTTGAAGAAAGAGATCCACATCAAATCGAACGAGCGAAGGATAATCCTCACCGCAAGATGGCCTTAATTTTTAGATGGTATTTAGGCTTGTCCTCCAACTGGGCGAATGCGGGCACCGAAGGTCGTAATTCTGATTACCAGATTTGGTGTGGTCCGTCGATGGGCGCCTTCAATGACTGGGTAAAAGGAACTTATTTGGAAGCTTACGAAAATCGGAAGGCAGCAGACGTAGCGGAACAAATTATGAACGGTGCGGCTTACCTTTACCGGATTCAATATTTACGAGATCAAGGGTTGGTCTTACCAAATACATGGAGCCACTTTACACCCGCAGAAAAATTACAGCCAGTATAGGCTCTTAGGATAAGGACTTACTTTTATAAAAAAATTTCTTGTCCTGAAATAACGATACAGGATTAAAACAACTTCATAAAAAAGAAAGCGGTGTTCACGAAAATGGGCATCGCTTTTTTGCTAGACATACTTTACAATATTTACACTTGAATTTTAAAAGCCAAGTATTTGAATCGCCTTTTCAAAACCAGGTTTTAGCGGCGCAAAAATATGCGTTTCTTTTTCTTGTTCGGGATGTTTAAAACTGAGGTGAGAAGCATGCAAGAGCATTCTTGGAATGCCTAAGTTGGTATGAAAGTATTTGTTGTGCTTCACGTCGCCGTGTTTTTTATCCCCAATGATGGGATGACGAAGATGCGAAAAATGTCGGCGGATTTGATGCCACCTTCCTGTTTCGGGGCTCGCTTCTACCAAAGAATAACGAGCGGTAGGATAACGACTAATCGCTTCAAAAATCTCTGTTTCTCCGAGTTTGCTAAAATGGGTTACGGCATCTTGTTTGGTCGTACCGCGCGAATTGACCAACGGATAATCAATTGTGCCTTCCGCTTCGACGTAACCTCTAATAATTGCGAGATATTTTTTCTTGATCTGTTTATTGCGAAGTTGCTCCGAAAAATAACTAGCAGCGGCACTGGTTTTTCCAAAAATGAGTACACCAGAAGTCCCACGATCCAACCGATGAACCGGATAAATATGCTGGTTGATTTGATCTCGCAAAAGCTGTAAGATAAAACAGGTATCCTCACTGATATTCGTGCGATGTACCAGCATACCACTAGGTTTATTGATCGCCACAAAGTGCTCATCCTCTAGCAAGATGTGGAAAGGGGTAGTTTTTGACATTTGTGGGTGCTATTTTTTCAGATACTTTAAGGTAATAAATTTGTCAGTATTGTTTTCAAAAACCGTGCGGACATAGTCTTTTTGTAGTGGTTTTGCACCAACTTAAGTAGTAAAAAGCTAAGTTTTACCACCAAAAATCCCAATCGCTAAGCCTTAAGCGTTTTATTTTAGCTGAAAAATTGCATAAAGAATCAACGATTTTATTTTTTAGCTTGATTATTGCTAAATTTTTATCATATAATGCTTCCTTGCAAGAACTTCTATAAATAAAGTAATAAATTTGTCTTAGTACTTACATTCTATTCCATAAGAAAAACAAGTTGACAATATGCTCAAATTAAAAAGCCCATCGAGAAGCAAGCGCATGCAACGGCTGACGAGCTACCTGTGTGCATTATTATTCCTAACGAGTATCACTAACTTATCTGCTCAACCTTCCGTCGCACGAGAATGGAACGAATTACTCCTCGGAGCGATTCGGAGCGATTTTGCTCGACCCACCGTACACGCTAGAAATTTATTCCATTCTTCTATCGCGATGTATGATGCTTGGGCTGTTTACGACGAAACGGCGGAGACTTTTTTCTTAGGAAAAACGGTCGATGGCTTTGCTTGTCCCTTTGACGGGATATTACCACCCAAAGATTTAGAAATTGCACGGACAGAAACCATGAGCTACGCAGTTTATCGACTGTTAAAACATCGCTTTAAAAATTCCCCTAATGCTTTTCAAACTTTAGCAAGTTTTGATGCAAAGTTCTTAGAACTAGGATACATCGAAGCTTACACTTCTACGGATTATAGTAGTGGAAACCCTGCGGCTTTAGGGAATTACATTGGAGAATATTTAATCAACTTTGGGATGCAGGATGGTGCCAACGAAGGGATGAGTTATAATAATACAACTTACGCTGCGGTGAATCCTCCGTTGATTACTAACTTCGCGGGAAACCCGAATTTACAAGACCCTAATCGTTGGCAGCCGTTGACGTTGAGTTTATTTATTGATCAAGCTGGAAATCCAATTCCTTTCAATACCCCTCCTTTTTTAAGTCCAGAGTGGGGGCAAGTTACTCCTTTCGCCTTATCGGCAGATGATTTGACGATTAATCAACGTGACGGGTTTGATTATTGGGTGTATCATGATCCAGGAGAACCGCCTTATTTGAATATGGCTGATCCTACGGATGCGCTTTCGGAAGAATACAAGTGGAACTTTGCCTTAGTCGCGCTATGGTCTGCTCACATGGATCCTGATGATGGCGTGATGTGGGACATTTCCCCCGGGGCCTTGGGTAATATTCAAGATTATCCGACAACGATGGAAGGGTTACACGATTTCTTTGACGAATTAGAAGGTGGGGATCCGAGTATTGGCCATCCTATAAATCCGGCTACGGGACTTCCTTACGAAGCTCAAATGGTTCCTCGTGGAGATTATACGCGGGTACTTGCAGAATTTTGGGCAGATGGTCCAGAATCTGAAACACCACCGGGACATTGGTTTACAATTCTTAATTATGTGAATGATCATCCTGAAACGGAGAAGCGTTTTCGGGGACAAGGACCAGTGATCGATGATTTGGAATGGGATGTGAAAGCTTATTTTGCGCTGGGTGGTGCGGTGCATGATGCCGCAATTGCCGCTTGGGGCGCGAAAGGCTGGTACGATTACCTACGACCTATCTCTGCTATTCGTTCGATGGCCGACCGAGGACAATCTTCGGATAGCAATCTACCAAATTACGATCCTGCGGGGATACCTTTGTACCCTGGCAAAATAGAATTAGTAACGGCGGGTGATCCTTTAGCGGGAAGCAACGGCGAACATATAGATAAGATTAAAATTTTCGCTTGGCGCGGACCAGATTATATTACGAACACAGCTACGGATAAGGCTGGAGTCGGTTGGATTCTTGGAGAAAATTGGTGGCCGTATCAGCGACCTACTTTTGTGACGCCTCCGTTTGCAGGCTACGTATCGGGACATTCTACTTTTTCCCGTGCAGCGGCAGAAGTGATGGAGCGCTTGACGGGCGATGCTTTTTTCCCCGGAGGAATGGGAGAATTTGACGTACAACAAAATGAATTTTTAGTTTTTGAAGAAGGACCAAGTGTGAGTTTTACTTTACAATGGGCAACGTACAGAGATGCTTCTGATCAGACGAGCCTTTCTAGAATTTGGGGTGGCATTCATCCTCCAGTAGATGATCTTCCGGGAAGATTAATGGGGAAAAGTATTGGTATTGATGCTTTTGAGTTGGCGGAGTCTTACTTTTATCGAGATGAAGACATGGACGGTGTTTATAGCTACCTTGATTGTGATGACAACGACGCGACGAGCTATCCGGGTGCACCAGAGCTTTGTGACGGTAGAGACAACGATTGTAATGGTTCAATTGATGATGGCTTACCGCTGAATACTTATTATTTGGATAATGACAATGATGGCTTTGGGAATGTTGCGGTGACGGTTGATACTTGTTTAGCTACTGCGCCCACGGGTTACGTAGTGAATGCTTCTGATTGCGATGATGATAATAACTTAGTTAATGAAGATGCCTTTGAAATTTGTGATGGCATTGATAACGATTGTAACGGTTTGATTGACGATGGCTTAATGTTGAACAGTTACTACTGGGACGATGATAATGATGGCTACGGAAATCCTGCCATCATTTTGGATACTTGTTTGAGCACGGCACCGATGGGGTACGTTACGAATGCTTTAGATTGTGATGATACCAATGCCATGATTAATCAGGATGCAATGGAAATTTGCGACGGGATTGATAATGATTGTAACGGTTTGGTGGATGATGGCTTGACGCTCT
Source organism: uncultured Saprospiraceae bacterium (assembly GCA_937951685.1). GTDB lineage: Bacteria > Bacteroidota > Bacteroidia > Chitinophagales > Saprospiraceae > CALFBG01. Next base: position 34,435 of record CALFBG010000228.1, read on the forward strand.
ATCGGTATTACTTTGATGGAGATAATGATGGTTATGGAAACGATGCGGTTTTTATGGATACTTGCCAGAGTACTCCGCCACTGGGATTTGTGGTTGATTTTAGTGATTGTGATGATAATAATGCGGTGATTCACCCCAATGCCCGTGAAATTGCAGACAACAAGATCGACGAAGATTGCACGGGAGTAGATTTATTTTTATTGACAAAACTATTTCCAAATCCAGTTCGCGAAAACTTGATTGTACACTACAATCATACCGGAGCCTTGACGGTACAGATTATCGATCTACGCGGTCGGATCAATTTATCTGGGCAATTTACTTTTTATGAAAATAATGCGAGCATTGACTGTAGCAGTTTGCCCAGCGGCGTTTATATCGTTCGCTTGTTAGAAAATAATGGGGAACAAATCTTTGCAGAGAAGATTATAAAATATTAAGAAGGTTCACCTTAAGAAAGAACCGGAAAAAAAAAGCTAAACAACAAATAGGATTGGGCTAATGCTAAGGAGAAGCGTTAGCCCTTTTTGTATGATTTTAGCTGGAATCTCTATCTTATGTGGGAGCACATTGCGCGTATAGCATAACTTGTGCAATAAAGGCTGGAAAAGGGAAAGCAATATTTCAAAAGGTCTTGTACCCAAACAAAAATAGGTTATACCCGATACAATTGGATATAACTTATACTTGTAGGTACAAATAGGAGCGTAGAAAAACGAGGAAAGAAATGCTACGGAATGAGAGCGGAAATAGAGTTTTCGGAAGATATCTTACGGGATAACATCCGGAAGAAGCGTATTAATCTACGCTTCCAAATTTCTGCTTTCTATAAACTGCCTTTAAAATAGTAGCTCTACGTTTTACAGAAGGCTTAGTATATTCTTTTCTGCTTCTCAATTCATTGATCACACCCGTTTTACGGTGTTTGTTCTTGTAACGTTTGAGTGCACGATCAATTGACTCGCCTTCTTTAACTTCGATAATTAGCATAAGCTTGTATGATTATAAAATATTAAAATTAACTTTTATGTACTGTTGTTTAAAGTAGTGCTACTTGCTGTAGAGGAATTGATTTTTCAAAAAAAATAAAAACAAGTCTACTCAAAGCCTTAAAAACAAAAATATCCGTGTAAATAAATTTAATGTTGAGCAAACAAGATCTTTAGATATAAACAGTTACAAAAGTGTATTAGTTCGTATCTGTGATCCTATAAGTACACTAAAATTTGTGATTTTTATTTTCAAGTGCTTCTCGCAAAGCGAACCTTACTTCAAAATTGATCGCAAAGATAGGGTTTTTATTTAAAAAATGTAAATCAAAATTAAATTTGATGCACACAAAATTAAGTTTTTCCGACTTTATGGGGCTTTAGTTGCTATTAGAGCTACGCTGGCGCTTACTTTTAGCTTAAAGTAACCAATTCTTTGAGTGAGGTATCGTCTAAATCACCAATCCAACTTTCTCCCGTAGTGACCGTCAAATTGGCTAATTCTTTTTTACTGAGGAGTAATTCGTTGATTTTTTCTTCGAAAGTGGCCTGGGTAATGAAGCGATGCACCATCACATTATTTTGCTGACCGATTCGATAGGCTCGATCCGTAGCTTGGGCTTCTACCGCTGGATTCCACCACAAATCGTAGTGAATAACGTTGCTTGCCGCCGTGAGGTTCAGTCCGGTTCCGCCTGCCTTCAACGATAAGATCATAACCCGAGTTGTACGATTATGTTGAAAAGCGTCGACCATCTCATCTCGTTTTTTGCGTGAAACGCCTCCGTGTAGAAAAGGCGCCTCTAGTTGAAATGCCTCCTGTAACAACTCGGCGATGAGTTTACCCATGACTTGATATTGGGTAAAAATGAGTGTTTTTTCTCCCTGTGCTAAGGTCTGTTTCATGATTTCGAGTAGCATCACGGACTTACCCGATAAATTGGGGTCAGTATTTCCCTTTTTCAAAAATTGCTTGGGATGATTGCAAATTTGCTTGAGTGCTGTCAATAGTTTTAGAACCAACCCGCGTCGAGCAATGCCCTCCGCTTGCGCAATGGATTGGAGGGTGGAATCGACCACATTTTGATAAAGCGCAGATTGAGTTGGCGTAAGCTGACAAAATTGATCTTTCTCAATTTTATCGGGAAGATCTTTGATAATACTGCGATCCGATTTGAGTCGACGTAAAATAAAAGGTTGGGTTATTTTTCTAAACCGATCCAACTGTTGTTGGTCGCGATCTACTTCGATGGGTCTGGCAAAATCTGTTTTAAATTTTGCTAAACTCCCGAGATAACCTTTGTTCGCAAAATCAAAAATACTCCAATATTCACTCAACCGATTTTCCACGGGCGTGCCACTCATGGCAATTTTGATATTTGCTTTGAGTTGCTTAATGGCTTTGGCTTGCGTCGCGGTAGGATTTTTAATATTCTGCGCTTCGTCGATCGCAATGAGTTGCCAATGTTGTTTTTTTAAGATCGCCAAATCACTTCTGACGATGCCATAAGTGGTAAGTAATACCGTTGCTCTTGCCATCGGTGCTAAATCGCGCTTGCTGCCATGATAAATATGGGGAATGATATCGGGTGCAAACTTTTTTATTTCCTTTTCCCAATTGGTCAAAAGCGTGGTCGGAACTACAATCAAAGCTTTCTTTTTTGCTAAAAGTCCTTCTTCCTGAAATTTTAGTAAAGTAGCAATGACTTGCAAGGTTTTTCCTAAACCCATATCGTCCGCAATCAAACTACCGAAACCAAGGTTTGCATTCTTGTATAACCATTGATAACCACTGAGTTGATAAGGACGTAGCACTGCGCGTAATCCAGTGGGAAGGGCAACTTCCTCAGGCTGTCGCAAGCGATCCAGTAGTTTTTTTAGCTTCTGATCCAATTGCACCTTGGCGCCTTCGTAGTCTTCGGTAAGCGCAATTTGTAAAAGTTGGTTCGCGGCTAACGCTGGCGGATCATTGAGCTGCTTGAGTAGCAGTTGAATTTCATTTTCATTAAAGAAAACGTACTGATCGTTGAGCTTGACGATTCCAGAAAACTTTTGTACAAGTTCCAAGAAATCTTTCTGATTCAATAATTGATCTCCAACGGCTACTTGCCATTGAAAACCTAAAATTTCATCCATCTTGAGCAGCGATGCTTTTTGTACTACACCTCGCTCGCCCTCCGTAGCAATAGCAACGGATAATTTAGGACGCAAAAGTTTTTGTAAGGCTTTTGGTAATAAAACTTTAATGCCAAATAACCGAATGGTTGGCAAAATTTTAAAAAGGATTTGTACAAAACTATCCGGATCAAAATGTAGTGGTTTTTCTCCTTTGGCAGCTACTAAGTCGCTGATTTGTGGAAAGTATTCCGCCAACATGGCTAAGTCTCGTAAGATGGCTAAACGAATTGTTTGGTATTTTTTGTGGGATAATAAATTGGCAAGCGAAACCAAATCTGCTAATGGTTTCGTTTTGTCTTGCACCGCAAGCTTTACTTCAAATCCTTCTTCCTCTTCGTCGACTTGCACGACTGGTACAAACTGTTTTTTGGCAATGGCGTATTTGTGTAACCAGAGTTGAATTGCCGCAGCATACTCTCGTTCTTCTTGATCTGGAAACTGTACAACTGCGCCGTTAAAGAATAGATGACCGACTTTATGTTCTCGAAATCGACTATTGGTATTATGATGCGTTTGGATCAAGTGATTGAGAAATAAAGAAAGCGCTGCGATGATTTTATCTTCCTCAATGGGCTCAACAACTCCTTTTCCTTTTTTATAAAAAAATAAATCAGAGGAGATGATAGAAGTAATGCCCGCTTGAATGGATCGAACAATTGGATTGAGGTTTGCTGGAATCCAACGAATTTTATACCGATCCTTTTGGACTTCCAGGAATTGAGGCAAATACGCCGCGTGCTGTGCTAATTGTTCCGCAAAGCGATAGATCAAACTAATACTTTTGAGCGGATGAGAAAATTGCTTAAAACTGGCTAGTGGAATTTGTTTTAACCAAGTGAAAAAAGTAGGTAATTCGTCAAATGTGAAAATTGAATTTCCGGTAGCGTCTCGAAATTGCGCTGTCAAAAAATCTAAGTTTGCATCTAGCAAAACTTCTACGGCTTCGATGGGATCCAGACTAGCGTGATCGTGAAAAATTTCGGTGGCTTTATTTTTAGCACGCGTTGCTTTGGTAACGGAAGTATAGCCTCTGTTTAAAATTGCTTTGAAATCTCCGACGGGATAGAAAACGGGTTTATCGGTCAAGATAGCCATCAAGTCTTCTTGGCAATTTGGAATTTGTGAAAAATCTAGTTGATCATAAACATCATCGTCCCACTCAATGCTCGATTTTTCTTTAGAAAAATCTTGCTGCAAAGCGGTTAGTGTAAGTGTTGGAATTTCTTTTTGTGCCTCCGTCGCGTAACCAATATCTTCTAAGCCTTGGAACAAATTGAAATCGTGCAATTGGAAAACTAAGAAAGGATTTTGATCAATTTCGTTGGCGATTAAGTATAAAACCGCAGCCATGTGTTTGCAAGGAACAGCCCAGTCTGGACAAGAGCATCTACCTTCTAAATCTTCCCAAGTATTTGGAAAAATGTCAATACCGATGCGCTGACAAACATCGTGTAGAGCAATAGGCAAACTTCGATTCAGTAATTGAGAAAGGTATAAAGGATTGGAGGTTACAATTTCGATGATCGCCGCTTTTTCATTACTGGTAAAAGTAGGAATGATAAAATCGACTTGGTAAGGGCTGCGGCGAGAACCTTGAACGTTAGCCGTAATCTTCGACCCCTTGATGTCAATTGCTTTGACCAAACCTTTGTTGGCATAGGTTCTCCCACGCGGCAAGCGATTCGAATAATCAATATCGGCTAAGGCGTTTAGCCATTGTTTTCCCCACCATGTATTACCATAGGATTTTCTCATGTTTGTACAAAAGCTTATCTTGACACGTTTTCTTTGAACTACCTAGGGTATTCTGTTGTTCAGAATACTTAATACTTTGTAATATAAATTATCGAACATTTTGAACCTGCCTTTTTGTCCTACGCTGCGTCGGTTCCTAGTATTAATCCTTTTCAAAGATTAGACTCCGAGGCTTCCTTGATTAGGACGAAAATCCAACGGTCAAAATATTGAGTAATTTAGATTACAGTGTACTTAATTAGGCATTGAACTAATTTATTTGACAAGTTAAGTACTATTCTTTATTATCTCATGAAGTTATTGTAAAATAATGCTATCCAATCCTTACAAATTAAGTCACTATTTATGAAACTCAATATCCAAGACACATTTAACCAAGAATTACCTGCTGATCCAAATCGGAACAATACTAGAAGACAAGTTGAGGGCGCTTGTTACTCTTTTGTTACCCCTAAGAAAACTGCAAAACCTCAATTGGTACACGTGGCAGAAGAAGTAGCCAGTATGATAGGCTTAAGCGAAGAGGATACACAGTCCGCAGCATTTTTGGAGGTGTTTTCGGGGAATAAGGTATTAGAAGGTACTGATCCGTACGCGATGTGCTACGGCGGTCATCAATTTGGACATTGGGCGGGACAACTGGGAGATGGACGCGCGATTAACTTAATGGAAGTAGTGCATCAGGACTTGCGGTGGACCTTGCAATTAAAAGGAGCAGGAGAAACACCTTATTCTCGGAGTGCGGATGGTTTAGCGGTATTGCGTTCTTCGATTCGAGAGCATCTTTGTAGTGAAGCAATGCATCATTTAGGTGTACCGACTACGCGGTCGCTGTCTTTAATATTGTCGGGTGATCAAGTTTTGCGAGATATGATGTACGACGGCAATTCGGCTTATGAGCCGGGGGCAATTGTTTGTCGAGTGGCACCAAGTTTTATCCGCTTCGGTAACTTTCAAATTTTTGCTGCGCGGCAAGATTCCGCTACGATGCAGCGATTGGCAGATTATACCATCAAACATTTTTATCCTAAGATTCAACTCGGTAATCGTGAGGCCTACGTTCAATTTTTTGAAGCGGTGGCGCAACGAACCCTAAAGATGATTGTTCATTGGCAACGCGTAGGGTTTGTGCATGGAGTGATGAATACCGATAACCTTTCGATCTTAGGTTTGACGATTGATTACGGTCCATACGGATGGCTAGAAGGCTACGATCCGGATTGGACACCAAACACAACTGATCGACAATTTAGAAGATACCGCTTTGGGCAGCAAGCAGAAATCGCCTTATGGAATTTGTATCAATTGGCGAACGCGCTTTATCCATTGATTGAGGATACGAAGCCCTTAGAATCAGCATTAGAAGCCTTTAAAGAAAATTACCAACAAGCATATTTGCAGATGATGCGAGAAAAGTTAGGATTGCAGGAAGCATTAGCAGATGATAATGGTTTGATTGCTAAATTAGAGACAAACTTGCAGCTAACTGAAACGGATATGACTATTTTCTTTCGGAACCTATCAAAAGTTGGTAAAACAAGTGAAATAGCCGAAGGAGATGCATTTCTAGCACCAGTTAGGGAAGCGTTTTATCATCCAGAAGAGTTGGAAGATGGTGTTTTAGACAAGTGGAGAGAATGGTTTGGTTTTTATGTTGCTCGCTTGAGTGTAGAAACGATTTCGGACGAAGAACGGAAGGAGGCTATGAATAAAACTAACCCCAAATACGTGCTTAGAAACTACATGGCGCAATTAGCCATTGACGCTGCGACGGCAGGAGATTACCGTTTAGTAAACGATTTATACGAGTTACTGAAAAAACCTTATGCGGAGCAAGTAGACCAAGAAAAGTGGTTTGCTAAACGACCGGAATGGGCAAGAGATAAAGTGGGTTGTTCGATGCTTTCGTGTAGTTCTTAGCACGCATTGGAATTTATCCAAACTTGCGGAAGGAGGAAATCCGAGTAGTCTGTAAAAAAGAAAGCTGGTCTATTTGTTTCTCCTTCCAGCAATTAGCTTGTGAGTTTATTTTTACACGGTTCCTTTCTCCAAGGCGTTACCGTTAGTATTGGCTTAAAAAGCTCATTGTTTACAACAGTACTAATACATGAATTAGATGCTTTCGCTTTTAGTGGAAGCAAATTATTTTTTCATTAAATATTTTTTTTTACCACCAAAGCACGGAGATAATCAAATTAAAACTATAAATTACTCCTAATTCGTATAAGTAGGTTTACCTAATAAATTAGTGAGTTTATTAGGTAAACCTACTTACGTTCTGTAGAGAAAATTAATTGCAAAATAAAAACTGAGTCTTCGCTCAAAAATAAAAGCATGTTGCCTTTTAGAGAACGTTCTATCCAATTACTCCGCCACCTTACCATTCTCTTAAAAGCGATTCCGCTGTTTAGTTTAATTAACTTATTGATTTGCTTTAAACGTAACTTATCAACCTAAAAATCTATTATGAAAAAAATCACACTATTTTTTAGCGCTATGTTTTTTTTGGTGACCTGCTATGGTCAGTTGTCCTTGCAGACGGGAACCGCTACTTATAACATTAATTTCAATGGAACCGTATCGGGCGTCAATGCTGGAGCTTACGCTGGAACGGGCTTCTCGAATAGCCCGAGTAGCGGTCAATTAGATGCGGATGCTTGGTCGACTACGGGCTTTAGTGACGGCAGCAAAGGCTTTGGTGCCGCAAGAACGTCAGGGGATCACGCACGTGGTTTCAGCACTGGTAATGTTTCCTCTGGAGGTCTTTATAGTTTTGATGTCGGCGGTGGAAATCGCGCCTTAGGTGTACAACCTACGGGAAGTGATTGGACACCCGGTACGATTACCCTGAAAATTGTCAACAACTCTAATGCAGTTGTTACCAGCATGAATTTGAGCTATAGTATCTATAGTCGGAATGATCAAAGTAGGGCATCGACTTTCAATTTATCTCACTCTACGAATAATTCGAGTTACACAAGCGTAGCTGCGGCCAATTATACTTCACCGCAAGCGTCGGGGAATAGCAACTGGACGAGCACGAATCGCAGCACACAAATTGCTGGATTGAATCTTGATCCAGGAGCGGCTTTTTATATTCGTTGGTCTAGCAGTGATGCTGGAGGAAGTGGAAGTCGTGATGAACTAGCGTTGGATAATATTTCTATTACCACAACCTCGTCTGGCGGCGGCGGTAATGGTGGCGGTGGCAATACCGGTTATTACGCGAGCATTGGTAATGAAACCTGTGGAGATTTAAAAACTGCTTTGTACAATTTGATCAAAGGGCATTCTAAAAAAAGCTACGCTAGTTTGTGGACACATTATAAAACGACGGATGATCGTCGCAATGATTCCAATACTGAAACGATTATTTGGGATATGTATTCTGATAATCCAACGGGACCAGAGAATGAATTTTCTTTAGGTTCGGACCAATGCGGAACTTTCGCAGGAGAAGGAAGTTGCTACAATCGAGAACATACTTTTCCGAAATCTTGGTGGGGAGGCAGTACGAGTCCTTCTCAGTATACTGATATCTTTACCGTAGTTCCATCGGATGGTTGGGTGAATAGTGTGCGTAATAATTATCCTTACGGGGAAGTCTTGGCAGGCACTGAAAATCAAATTACCAATAATGGTAGTAAATTAGGCAACTCTGCAATTACTATCCCTGGTTATACGGGAAAAGTATTTGAACCGACGGATGCTTACAAAGGAGATTTGGCGCGGGGTTACTTCTACATGGCTACTCGCTACGAAAATGTGATTGCGAGTTGGGAAAATATAACGCCTGAAGCCAACGTCGTACTAGACGGTAGTTCTTTTCCTGTTTACGAACCGTGGTTAATTAATATGTTGATTGATTGGCACAATAGTGATCCCGTGAGTCAAAAAGAGATAGATCGAAATGAAAGTATCTTTGGAATTCAAGGAAACCGTAATCCTTTTATTGACCATCCAGAATACGTTGATTTGATTTGGGGAAGTTGTGGTAACAATGGTGGTGGCGGTTCGCCGACCGTTTTGCACGAAGCTAATTTTGAATCCGGCTGGGACGGTTGGTCTGATGGCGGTGGAGATTGTGCACGTACGAGTAGCTCAAGATCACCACAAGGAAATTACTCTATTTATATTCGGGATAACTCGGGTGCTTCTTCGGCGATGACTTCGCCTAGCTTCGATTTACGCGGGTACAACTCTGTACAGGTAGATTTTAGTTTCTATGCCCACAGCATGGAAACAAACGAAGACTTCTGGATGAGTTACTACAATGGAAGCAGCTACCAAGTGGTAAAAGCTTATAAGCGTGGAACAGATTTCAATAATGGAAGCATTTATAATTTTAGCATCACGATTGATGACAATAATTATAATTTTGTTTCCAATGCTAAATTTAGATTTCAGTGTGACGCGAGTAGTAATGCGGATTTGATTTATATGGACGAAATTGTGATTACGGGTGTACCGGCTGGAAATGCATATCAAGCAAACTTAACTCCCGCACCGACGGCAGTTGCGGATGAGCTGGATAAAGCAATTACTTCGGAGAAAGCGACCATGGAGCAGCGTCAGCAGCTTATTAATACTAATCTCGTTACGATTTATCCGAATCCAGTAAGCGATTTTGTTTTCCTTGATTTAAGAAAAGTTAGCGCACCAGTAGTCACCGTTGAAATTTACAATTTGACGGGACAAAAGGTACTACCAAGTACTAATGTTGCGACGGGCGGCATTTTTCAAAAAGAACTTACGACGCTTACAAGCGGCATGTATTTCTTGCGAGTCATAGATGCGAACCAAGTCCTTAAGACCGAGAAAATATTTGTCAAGTAAGGGATAGATAAAATGCTGTGACCAGTAAACAATTACTGGAATCCTGATTTTTTTATTTAAAACAATAACGATGGGCGTGATTTTACGAAAAGTGAAATCACGCTCATTATATTGAAACCTGTCTTATAAGTGACTACTCGTGGCAACAAGTTTGCTTAAGAACTGTTAGTTTATAGTATCTCTTTAAAATAATTAAAAAGCATGATTGACAAAAATACTTTTCCCCACGAATTAAATTTACCAGTTGTTGCCGCGCCGATGTTTTTGATCTCAGGACCAGCACTTGTCCTTGCGTGTTGCAAGAATGGTATTGTAGGTACTTTTCCGGCCTTGAACCAAAGGACGAGTGAAGGCTTCGAAGCGTGGTTGATTGAAATCAAAGAAGGCCTGGCGGCTTTCGAAGCGGAAACGGGTAAAAAAGCAGCTCCTTTCGGCGTAAATCTAATTGTCCATCCTACGAATCCTCGACTAGCGGCAGATTTAGCACTGTGCAAGAAACACGAAGTTCCCCTAATTATTACTTCGCTCGGCGCAGTTTCCGAATTGGTGGAAACGGTACATAGTTACGGCGGTTTAGTTTTTCATGATATTATCAAAAGGCGCCACGCAGAAAAAGCAGCGGAAGCCGGCGTAGATGGATTAATCCTCGTCTCTGCGGGAGCGGGTGGTCACGCAGGAACCATTAATCCGATGCCGCTCGTAACGGAAATCAAAAGCTTCTTTAAGAAAACAATTCTATTGTCTGGCTGTATTAGTACGGGAAGAGATGTTGCTGCTGCTTTACAAATGGGGGCAGATTTAGCGTACATGGGCACCCGTTTTATCAACACCGAAGAGAGCAAAGCTCCGGCGGCTTATCGCCAAATGATTATCGACAGTGGAGCGAGTGATATTGTGTATACGGCAGCAGTCTCTGGCGTAGCGGCGAATTTTCTTCGACCTAGTTTGGAAGCGATGGGCATTGGTCCAGAAATGTGGGCAAGAACGAAAAAAGTAGACTTTGGAGAAGAATTGGCGGTGCAAGAAGATGAAGCAAAAGCTTGGAGCACCATTTGGTCGGCAGGACAAGGGGTAAGTGCGATCCACGATTCTATTTCGGTGGCAGCACTAGTAGCACAACTTAAAGCGGAATTTATCGCTGCCATTGAAGCGCAAGGCAAATATTTAGATATTTATCGTTGAACAAATCCGGGAGTTATCCTTTCTAAAGCTAGGCACAGATGAAGCGCTAATTGATTGTTTGGATTATTAGGCTATTCATTCGCTCCACTTCTTTATCAAAGAAAGTTGTACCAAATCGTTTCATTATTTTAACTTGTGCTAGACTAGGAATATGCAATACCTTAAAAAAGTCGGTCGCTGGGTAGCAAGATTATGCTTGCTAGTGGTTTTGCTCTTCGCAATTGTGTGGGGAGCCTTGCAATTTCCGTCGGTGCAAACAAAGCTTGTGTCGGTGGTTACGGATCAACTTTCCACGATGTTGCAAACGGAGGTAAGCATTAAACGAGTCAATATTAAATTTTTCAAAACACTTGCCTTATCCGATATTTATATTCAAGATCAAGAAGGAGATACGCTCCTTTTTGCGGGACAACTAGATGCTAATATCGGATTGTTTTCGCTTTTTGATCGTAAAATCACCCTCAACGAGGTCGCATTAGAAGGCGCCGTTATTAATTTGGAACGTCCTGCTATGGACAGCAGTTTCAATTTTGAGTTTATTTTAGCTGCCTTCGCTTCGGACGAGCCTGAAATTGAAAAAGATACCAGTACGACTCCTTGGAAATTCGTCGTCGAAACTGTTGCCTTATCCAACGTAAATTTCAAAATGGATGATGCTTACGGAGGAATGTATTTGGCGGCAAGTATTGGAAGGCTAGACTTGGATTTAGAGCTCATGGATTTAGATCAGCAACGTCTCGATTTTCAACAATTCGATTTGGATAATACGCTGGTTGATTTTGTTCAGTCTACTCCTTCTGATTTACAAAAAGCTACGGCGGCTTCCCTTCCCGTTACCCTTGATACTTCCGTCGTTAGTTTTCCGTATACCGGTTGGGACTTAGCCATTCAAAATTTTAGCATTGAAAATACAAATGTTACTTTGCGTACGGCAAATGAAGCGCAAACCAAAGGACGATTAAATGCGAAAGACTTAGCCCTTCAGCAAATTAAAATCGCAGCCACTGATTTTTCTTGGCAAGCTGCTGAGCTCAACGCAAAGATTAATAATTTGCAATTGCGAGAGAAAAGTGGTTTGCAGTTGAATAAATTTGCCCTAAACTTGCGGCTGACGCCACAAAGCATTTCACTCGAAAAGCTGAACTTAAAAACGCCACAAAGTCGAATTGAAAATACGACAAGTTTAAAGTTTAAAGATTTTGAAACCTTAGTTAATAACTTTGAACAAGTAGCCTTCTCTACCCATTTTACCCAAACAAGGATTGCAGCAACGGACTTATCTTATCTCGTAAGTGCAATGGGGGAATTAACGTTTCTCGACTTGAGTCAAAAGCCTTCCGTAGCGCTAGATGGAAAAGTAACGGGAAACTTACAAGCCTTCAAGGCGGAATCGCTTAATTTACGCATTGACGATGCGCTGACCTTGAGTGCGACGGGAACGGTAAAGAACGTTACGAAAGGAAATCAATTGCAGTTTAACCTTGATTTAAAAGAACTCTCTACATCTTACAAAAAACTAAATACAGTTCTTAAAAATATAGCTTTGCCGCCCGGCTTAGAAAAGTTTGGAAACCTTCAACTGAAAGGACAAATAGCAGGAGGGATGGAAACGATCAAAATGGATAGATTGGTCTTGACGACTGAAGCGAGTACGGGCTTTGATCTGAGTGGTAATATTACGGGACTTACGGATCAGGATAATTTTAAATTTGATTTAGTAGCAAAAGAATTTTATACGATTGCAGAAGATTTAAGTGGCTTCGCAGCTCAGGGATTACCTAAAATTTTAGATAGCTTAGGGCGAATTAGTTACGAAGGAGCATTAATGGGTACGCTGACAAAGTTTGACCTTGATGGAAACTTAGTGACGGCACTCGGTACCGTAGAAAGTGACTTGTCGATAGATTTTGAGAAAAATTATTCGACGGCGGATTATAATGGAGATGTTCGTTTAGAAGCTTTTCAGTTGGGGAAATTGCTGGGCGATAGTCTGAAAATCGGGGAGGTAAGTTTGGCAGCAACGATCAACGGAGATGGTTTCGCCTTGGATAGTCTCAACGCCGCTTTGAAAGTAGACATTGAAGATTTTGGCTACGCAGATTATAATTATAATGATATTTTCGTAAAAGGTCTATTGGAGAAAGGAGTTTTTACGGGGAAGTTAGATCTAAAAGACCCTAACGCTACGATTGACTTTGATGGAAAGATAAGTTTTAACGAAACCAAACCCGTCTATAAATTTAAAATGTTTGTTGATACGCTCAATTTGAAAGCTTTGAATTTGACGGAACAAGCATTGAGTTTGCACACGCGGATGGATATGAATTTTACGGGAACGCAGATCAATGATTTTGAAGGAGAAGTAAATCTAACTGAAATTTTTATTCGAAATGAAGATCGTAGTTTCCAAACGGACACCTTACAAATTGTTACGGATAACAAATCAAAGAATGATCGGAAGTTGATGCTGCGCTCTTCTTTCCTAGAAGGAGAGATTGCGGGCGACTATGATTTTGAAGCTTTTCCCGAATTAGTATTAGCATACCTCAACGAATATTTTCCACTAGAAAATTTATTATCACCAGAAATGCGTTTGGTAAATTTTCAAGATATCGAAAAACCACAACGATTTAAATTGCGTTTCGATTTGCGAGATGCGAGTCCGATTATTGCTTTTGCACCACAACTTAGTGCTTTGAGCGAAGCTCGTATTACGGCGAATATTGATGCTCCTGCCAAAACCTTAGCCTTCAACGTTAACGCCCGCGAAATTTTAGTAAGCGATATTGCCATTGAATCTTTTGACTGGAAGTCAGACGGAAATAGCCGAGTATTAAATCATCAATTAACGGTTAATAATATTTCGACGAGCGGCGCTACGGTGCCAGAAGTATTGCTCAATAGTAGAATGTTGAACGACAGTATGTACTTGGCCTTGAAAATGAACAACGATACGATTGGACAACTCATCGACCTTGCGGCAATAATTAGTTCCCCCGCAGATGCTTATCGCTTTATTTTTGATAAAGAAATTATCATCAACAATAATAAGTGGAAAATTGATGCACAAAACTTCGTTGATTTTAGGAACGACTATTTACTAATCAATGAATTAATTTTTAGCTACGACGAGCAATCTGTTGGTATTCATAGCTTAACTAAAAAGAATACCGCTCCCGTGCCACCGATTAAAATTTCAATTGATAATTTTCAAATTCAAGCCCTCTCTAAAATGATGAGTGTTGAAAATACAAGCTTTGCTGGTTTACTAAACGGGGAATTGAAAATCATTGATCCTTTTGATAATTTACACTATACGGCGGATCTTGGCGTTACCGATTTAACGCTCAACAAAGATCCCGTCGGAAATTTAGCGGTAAACCTTGCTCAAGGAAAAGATAGTAAAAAAATAATCGTTGACGTTGCGTTGAAAGGAAAAGAGAATGATGTAAGCTTAGTTGGTGGCTACGATATTGCGGCACAAGCTTATAATGTAAAGGCTACGATTGCGGCCTTGGAAATGCGATTAGTTGATCCTGTTATGGTAGGAATCATTAGCGAAAGCAAAGGGAAATTAACGGGACAATTTTCGCTTAATGGAACTGTAGAAAAACCAGCATTAGCGGGTGCGATTAACCTTGAAAATATCAGCACCAACGTTGATTTTTCAAAAACGCGCTACGCCGTCAGCACAGGGAAAATCACTTTCAACAACAAAGAAATTAATCTCGGTACGATGGTTTTGACGGATCGAAAGAATGATAAGGCTACGCTCAGCGGAAAGGTTAATCATGAGTTTTTCTCCAATCTAAGTTTGGATTTGAGTATGAATACGAATCGCTTTACTTTTTTGAATACCCAGGCGACCGATAACGGAAGTTTCTACGGTAAATTATTTTTGAATGCGAACGTGGTCATCACCGGACCGGTCACTAAACCGGTACTCGAAATTAGAGCTAAAACCTTAGAAGGTTCGGAAGTAAATGTCGCTGCTTTTGGTGGAGAAGACAGTTTCTTGGAAGAAGATTTTATTGTTTTTGGAAACCCAGAGACGTATCGAAAGAAACAAGAGGAATCAGGGATTTCGGCCTACGAAGTAAGGAATAGTATTCCCGCCGAGATTCGGCTTAATTTAGAGTTGACCGACGGTGCGATTTTTCGAGTGATCGTAGATCCGGTAACGGGAGACCAACTAGAGTGTCGCGGAAATTCAGATTTACTGGTCGAAGTAAAACCGGATGGAGGCGTAGATATTTTCGGCACCTACAGTATCGCCTCTGGAAAATATCGCTTTTCTTACACGGACGTGGTGCGTCGAAACTTCGAACTTGTTAGTGGAAGTTCAGTGGCTTTTAATGGTGATCCTTTGAATGCGAGGTTTGACGTGACGGCCAAGTATGCTACTAAAGCCACTCCCTTTGAATTGATTAGCAACGAAACAACGCTTTCGGAATCAGCGACCACGGCAGCACAACGGCGCCAAACGGTGGAAGTATTGATGAAGATGGAAGGCGATATTGCTGATCCGAAACTATCTTTTGATTTGGATTTGCCGGAAGCGGAAGGTTCTGTTTTGAGTAGTTCGATTCAACGTAAATTGGTAGAGTTGCGAGAGAATCAAAATGAATTGAATCGCCAAGTCTTTGGGTTGTTACTTTTTAACGGCTTTATTGCGTCGAGTGGAACGAGCGGATTCTCAGATGCGGGAGAATCAGTAGTACTCGGAAGTGTTAGCAAGTTTATGTCGAACCAATTAAATCAATTGGCCGATAAATATATCAAGGGCGTTCAGATTAATTTTGATGTAAGTTCTTATAAATCACAGTACGCTAATCAAGGAGAAGGAGCGACGGTAACGGAATTCGGCGTTGGCGTTACAAAAGAATTTAATGATCGCTTGAGTTTGAAAGCGGGCGGAAATTTTGATTTAAATTCTTCCTCCTCTTCGTCTTCTTTTTCGCAAATAGCAGGAGATTTTGTTTTACAATACAAACTAACGGAATCAGGGAATTACTTATTGAAAGTATTCCGAAAAAGTGATTTTGATGTTTTGAACGAAGAAAATTCGGTAAAAACGGGTGTAGGTGTTTCTGTTAGTAAATCTTTTGGCGGAAGAAAAAAAGTGGTAACTAAAAAAGATAAGGAAAAAAATAGTGATCAGTAATTTTAAGAAAAATATGCCAATAAAGATACCATTCAAAACTGCTTTTTTGCTAGGAAGCTGTTCTTCGTGGAGCAACTTGCGTGGCTTATGCTACTTGTCTTTGCTGATGATTTTGTGTAGTTGTAACGTTACTAAGCATTTAAAAGAAGATGAATTTTTAGTAACAAGTACGACGATTAAATATCAGAAGCCCGAAGAAATTAAAAACGAAAAAAAATTTAAAGAAAGCCTTAAAGCACAAATAAAACCACAGCCCAATACCGGATGGCTCAACTTAAGTCTATGGATTTACCAATGGGGGGAACGCTCAAAAAAACAGAAAGGATTTCGGCGGTGGCTCCAACGGAATTTTGGAGAAGCCCCCGCACTTTATAGTGATCTTGCCGAGACAAATAATCGGCTACGGATGAAAAAACTACTGAAAGACAATGGTTTTTTTAGGTCGGATATTGATGTTGACACGACGATGAATGGGAAAGAAGTATCGGTAGAATACGAGGTGTTGACGAATGGTCAATACAAAATAAACCGAGTGTTGCTTCCTTCGGACACGACGGATATTGGAAAAATTATTCATCAAAATAAAAAGAAATCTTTATTAAAGTCAGGGGATTTTTATTCTGAAGCGTTACTTAAAAAAGAACGTCTTCGAATTAGCGATCTGGCTGCGCAGCGGGGCTATTTGGATTTTAACGAAAGTTTTATTTACTATTTTATTGACACGATCCCGCAGCAATTTGTAGCGGATGTTTATATCAAAGTTAAACTGCCAGCGGATGCGCCAGACCATAAAACGTATCGTTTGGGGAAAACGGAAATTTATCCTAATTATGACTTATCGAATAAAAAGGTAGCGATTGATGTAGACACCGCAATCATTCGGCCCGAGATGATTGTAATAGAAAACCGCCACCTAATTGATCACAAAGTATTGGATCGTATGATTCTGCAAAATAGCAATGATGTAGTGATCAAAAAGAATCAAGATGTATCGGTGAGTCATTTGCTCGACTTGGGGATTTTTAAATTTGTCAATCTTAAATACGAAAAAAGCGTAGACTCTCTTGGTCCCATTATCAACCGAAGGTTTTACTTGACGCCAGATTATAATCAAAATATGTCGGCGAACCTAGAGTTGAATAATCGAACGGGCAGATTCTACGGGATAGGTGCTTCGGGTAGTTATCGACATCTTAATGTGCTCAAAAAAGCGGTGACTTTTGGTTCGACGCTTTCGGGTGGTTTGGAAACGCAGATTGGGAGCAAACTATCTTTTCTGAATACGATTGATTTGAATGTTGAGTTTAGTGTATCCGCGCCTCGCTTCATTGTCCCTTTTAAAATAAAACCCAACTCCGGTTTATTTGTACCACGGACGAGCTTGACCGTCGGAAATACTTTTCAGCGGAGAGTCTCTTTGTACAGTATCAATTCCACCAATTTCAAATTAGGTTATCAATGGCGAGAGACGGCAGAGAAGCAACATAGTTTTTATCCCATTAGTATCAATCGGGTAGAAGTGCTTGATAAGACCTTCGTTTTCGACAGCTTAGTAAATGCGACGCCTCGTTTGGCAAATAGTTTTCAAAACTCTTTTTTGATTGGTTTGGACTACACCTATATTTATACCAATCAATCGGCTGATCCAACGAAAGACTACTGGTTTTTTCGAGGGAACATGAGAACGTCTGGTAATCTCGCGCAATTAGCGGCACGTGCGTTTGATTTTGAAAAAACAGAAAATGGAAGATATAAATTAATAAATTTACCTTTCGCGCAGTTTACTTCGCTGGAAGCAGATTTACGATTCTATAAAAAACTGAATCGAAACTCTTTAGTCTTTCGATTTTCGCCCGCCGTCGGTTTTGCGTACGGCAACTCCACGGTGCTGCCATACATTGAGCAGTTTTTTGTTGGTGGCGCCAACAGTATTCGGGCTTTTCGTTTGCGAGATCTCGGTCCGGGGTCTTTTGCGAGAGACGGCGCCGTAGAAGACGGAATCGCCCAGCAATTTATTGATCAGACGGGCGATGTAAAACTAGAAATGACCGCAGAGTATCGTTTTGGAATCCTTGGTTTTTTTAAAGGTGCTTTCTTTGTGGACGCAGGAAACGTTTGGTTACTCAACGACGGGGAAGAAGGCAAGAATTTCAGATTCAGTAGTTTTTGGAAAGAGATTGCGGTAGGTGCAGGCTTGGGACTTCGGATTGATATAGAGTACATCGTTTTGCGATTAGATGTGGCTACTCCTTTACGAAAACCCTATTTTGCAGAAGGTTTTCGTTGGACTTTCGATCGGTTTGATTTGGGAAGTGCTGCTTGGCGCAAGGATAATATTATTTATAACATTGCCGTCGGTTATCCTTTCTAACGCTTGAAATCTTACTGGTGAGGAGGCGCAAAATTTTGCTGATGAATGGTTTTGAAATAGCTAAAAGTAGCACGCGCTGTTTGACCGGCTCGTTCAAGATCCGCGGTTGACTGTAGTTGCTCTTGGGCAATTTGCCGAAAATTTCGCCAACGGTGACCAATCAGGATATCTGTTTGTTGATAAAAATTAAATTGGGAAAGGGCTTTTAAGTTTTCATTTTCTCGTAAGGCTTTTACAATCACCTTTCCGCCTAAACGAGCACCTTCTAAGACGTATAAAATGCCTAGATAAGCAGCAAGGTCTAAGGTTTTATTTAATATAGAGAAGGGAGGCACTACTAAATCTGCTGTATGATAAACGGGAAATGTTGCTAAATCCTTTTCCAAGTCTTCAAAACGCTGACTAGCAAATTGCTGGAGAATAGGACGCTCCATTTGCTGCAGTTGCTTGTTTAGTGGCGCTTCAAGTTGTTGATAAATTAGGTGATTCTTGCGGAGGAGTTGAGCATATTGTGTTAGCGAAATCTCTTTTGCCATAATCGCTTGAGCAAAAGAAACTTGCTCAAGTGCTCGATGCAGGTCTAAAGTATGCTGTTTTAGAAAAGCTAAGCTATCAATCATAATAATGATTGTAGCTGTTCTACCGTTTCCAAAATGTCTACTTTTAAATCATTAGACTTGATCGTTTTTGCGTGTGCGGAAAGTTTGTTTAATAATAATTTTCGCTGCCGATTTTTTTCTGCTTTTTCTCTAGCCATCGCGATTCTATGGTTGTTAGTTGCAATGACCTCTGCTAAAACACTAGGTAAGGTTTTAATGTTTTGTTTGATCACAAAACCATCTGCTCCTTGCAAAATGACCCGCGCTACTTTTTCATCATTATTAAGTGTGCCCGTCAGGAAAATAAAAGGTACATCAGGCATATGTTCCTTAATATAAATTAGCGCTTCAAGGCCATTGAAATCCGGCAAGTCATAATCAGAAATAACAATATCAGGTTGTAGCCAACTAATTTTTTCATTAAAACTGCTACGACTATTTGCCGTAGTAAAAGTACATTTAGGATTGTACTTCAAGACTTGACGTTTTGCGAGTTGCAAGTCGGTTTCTAAATCTTCTAAAATAAACACTTTTAAAATTTCTTCAGCCATGTATGGTATTTTTGTTAAAGGCAATCCAATATTTAAATAGTAAACTAAAAACATTTTTCATTTCCTGGTAGCTAGCAGGTTTACACAGGTAGCTACTGGCACCTAATGCGTAGGCTTTCTGAATGTCTGATTTTTGGCTAGATGAACTGTATATGACTACGGGAATATGTTTCGTTCGTTCTTGTCCTTTCAAATAACTCAAAACTTCAAATCCATTCACGATTGGCATTTTTATATCAAGTAAGATAAATTGAGGTAAAGGATTTTTCTCCTCCTCAAAGTACTCAAGTGCTAGGCTCCCATTTCGTAACCAGTGATAGTTTTGGCTTAGCTTTTCTTTCGTTATAATTCTTTCTATCAGGTGCGCATCGTTGACGTTATCCTCTATGAGTAGTAAATCTAAATTATCCAAGGTTTTTTTTTGGTAAAAATAAATTATTTTAAGGAATCTGCTACATTTATTTTAGGAAAACTAACCCAAAAAGTAGTGCCTTGACCCAATTGACTCTCAAACCAAATTTTTCCTTGATGGCGTTCTACAATTCGTTTTACAATCGAAAGACCAATGCCAGATCCTTCAAATTCTTCTTCGGTAACTAAGCGGCTAAAAACGTCAAAAATTTTATTGCTATAGCCCTGATCCATACCAATTCCATTATCTTCAATGCGATAAGTTGTTTGCATTTCGTCTTCGACACCACTGATATGTAAGTATGCTTGATCTTTAGTGGCACTATACTTCAGTGCATTTTCAATCAAATTAGCGAAAGCTTGTCTAATCATCGTATGGTCGCCCGTGATATTAGGAAATGGTTCTTTAAAGACTATTTTCACTGCTTTATAAGACTCATTGCCTGCTAGAATGTTATCAATAATTGGGGATAAAATTTTCTTGGGCTCAATTTCATTATAGATTAAGCCAACCTTTGCCAGTTTTGATAAATGTAGGATATCGTTGATAAACGCATTCATCTTAGTAGTGTTTTCAACAATTATTCTAATTATGTCAATACCGTAACTATCTAATTTATCACTATAGTCCTCCTTCAAAATTTGTACAAAGCCTTCAATCGCTCTCAAAGGAGAACGCAGATCGTGGCTTACGCTATAGCTGAAACTTTCTAACTCATCGTACGACATCTTAAGGTTATGGTGTAGCTGTTTGAGTTCGTTGAATCGTTTGAGAATAATTTCTCGAATATTATTACGAAGTAGAATAGCAGCATCAAGTTCGTATTTTCTCCAAGGCTCAGCTTGATCCGCAACTAATTGTTTCCATTTTGCAAAAGATTTTCGGGGAGACAATCGTTTGCCAGCTTCCCTACGTATCGTTTTTTCTGTCGGATTTCCTCCCCAATACACTTCTACCGCCTGTTCTTTGCGAAACCAGAGTATGTACTCATTGGGGCTTTCCGAAATTTTGATGGCAAGCAATCCTGCAAATGTTTTGGTAAAACTGTAGTTTTGTTGCATTGCTGCGGACAGACAATTCGTAGAAAAAATCAATCGTTCCTCCTTAGTATTAAGGAAATCAATAACTGCTTGTATTTCTTTCTGGTTCGGCGTTTGACCGATACTTCGAATTTCTTGTTCAA
>CALFBG010000229.1 GCA_937951685.1 uncultured Saprospiraceae bacterium
CTTAAAAAGTAACTTCAGTTTTCAAGAAATTCATTCTTAATTGTAAAAAAAATAAATGAGCGACAAACGGATTTTAGGAATAGTTGGGATTGGACCAAGAGGCTTATATGCACTAGAGCAACTGCTGGCTGAATTAGAAAAACAAGCTGCCAAACGAGCGTTAGCACTTTATCTATTCGAAGCAACGGGTAATTTTGGAAATGGAGCGGTCTACGATACTCATCAAGTTGAAACGAATTGGATCAATATCACTGAACGGATATTGTGTCTTGAACAACGAGCTGCCATCAACTGGGGCGCCTTAGCCATTCCTGCTTTTCCTTCGTACCATGAATGGTTTGAAATTGAACCACAAAACTTAGCGCTTACCCAAGCAGATAATTATCCTCCCCGAGCAAAGTTGGGCGTTTACCTAAAAGCAAGATTTGATAGTTTGATTCAGCCATTATTGGCAGCGGAAGTCGTCACGCTAATTAAAGAACGCGTCGAAACACTTAGCATTTTAGCAGATGGTAAAATCAACCTGCAAACCAATTTGCAAGCTTATGACAAAATAGATGAAGTATTATTAACCATCGGACATCAACCGACTGTTTTATCCAAACAAATCTCAACGTGGGAAAGCTATTTTGCTACGGATAATAAAAATACACTTTTCAAAAAACCTTACCCCATCAAAGATATTTTAATTAGTGAAAATCTAAGTCCAGAAAGTACTATCGGGATTCGAGGCTTTGGTTTGGCGATGATTGATGTTGTGAGAGGTATTGCAAATCAATTTGGTAGTTTCTCGGTCGTAGAAGAAAGTACCCACAAGTGCAGCTATCGGGCAGAACAGCCACTTTCCAATTTTTTTGTTCCGTTTTCGCTGGATGGTCTTCCTCCGGCACCCAAGCCCTTGACTGCAAAACTAGATCGTTGGTATCAACCTACGGAAGCACAGTTGGCGCAATTCAAAAGTAGTATCGGCGATCGTAGTAAGCAACAGAAAGCAAATAGTCCCGCTTTTTTGATCAATGCTATCGTGCCCATTGCTGCGGCGCTTTACGCAAAATTACCACAACGCTATGGCTTGTCGACACTAAATCACTCAGCAATAGAAGCCATTGTACGAGCATGGTTGAAAGAAGAACACTACGCCCATCCACTGATTTTTCCAGCGGATGAATCAGCACAAAAAACAATGCAAGCCTTCGTGGGAATGGCAACGGGAACACAAGCGGTCAGCCTAGACTTTTGCATTGGTCAAGTATGGAGACATTGCCAGCCGTCAATCTATGAAAAACTATCATTTAATGAATGTACCGATGATGTTTTTGTGAAAATTATTGAATTAGACGAGCGCATGAAACGCTATGCTTATGGTCCTCCAGTAGAAAGTATTCAGCAACTATTGACCTTGATTGAGCAAGGTGTTTTAACTTTAGATTTTGTTGATAACCCTGAGATCAGTCTGTCGCGCGCAGGCTGGGAGTTGCAGTCCGGCGAAAATAAGATAACTGTTGATTTGATGGTGAATTCCGTATTGGATGCCCCCAAAATAAAAGCAGTAGATGCTCCCATCGTAAAGAAATTACTATCAAACGATTTAATTCAACCACTCCACGATGACTATGGAGTTTTAACCCACGAAACTGCTTATTTAATTCCTGAAAAAGAAGATCAAGTTGTACCCATTGCTTTACTTGGAAGATTAGCGAAAGGAACGATCATTGGCGTAGATGCTATTTTAGAATGTTTTGGGGAACGACCGAAGAAGTGGGCTGCGGAAGCGGTGAGTCGTCATGAGGGAAAAGGGATGACGTAAGTTAGCAATCATTACGAGTAAAAATAGTACGATGACTAAGCATTACGATCTTGATGGCAGGGGCGTAGTGTTTGAATTTGGTCTGAGGTCTTTTGTATGTTTTAAAAATTGACCACTTTTTGAAAGCAATAGCAATCTTTTGCCTTATCTTGTCCCCCTCTTCTGGGAAGTATTCCCAGTTACACGAAATAGTATAAATAGATCAACTGCATGAAACTCAATTTCACCATAGCCAAACCAGCACACGGTTGGCTTCCCATTACACTAAAATGGGAAGACTTTGAATTAGCATTTGAGGCTTCCGATGTTCCCAATAATTGTATCGACGAATTGATGACTGCGCTCCAACTCGTGATGAATGGAATTGCGAGTGAAGTTGAATTCCACCTTGAACCAGCTTGGTATGTTTTTAAATTTAGCAATGCGGGAACGCTTTATCACTTGGTCTTGTCAAAAAAAAGTAATGGGAAAATTCATTCGCTTACTACGATCAAAGGAAGTTTTGAGGAGATCATTATGCCCTTTTACCGCGCGCTGAAAAAAATGTATCATTATAAAATAGAAGAGATAGACTGGCCAAACTTAAGGGAGCAATCTTTAGTTAATTTAACGACTTTGATCGAAGCAAAAAAAAGGAAAAGCAAGGACTAATCTCTTGGTCACTGAATTGGTTCTTAAGAAAAATCATAGGTTTCAACATGAAATACAACTGTATCATTTTTGATTGTGATGGTGTCTTAGTTGATAGTGAAGGCATTTCAACTGCCGTATTGATTGAAATGGCAAATGAGCTTGGCGGCGCAATTGAGTTAGAGGAGGCACGTACAAATTTTACGGGTAAATCCTTGAAAAGCATTTTCGCAGACTTAGAAACAGTACTTCAAAAGCAGTTGCCGGACAATTTTGAGCAAGCGTACCGAGCACGAAGTTTTGAGGCTTTTGCTACAAAACTCCAACCGATCAAAGGGATACAGCGTTTACTGGATCAAATAACGGTTCCGTACTGCGTGGCGTCCAACGGACCACTCGAAAAAATAAGGCTAAATTTGACGAAGACGGGTTTACTGAAAAAATTTAAAAATCGTATCTTTAGTGCGTACGAAATCGGAAAGTGGAAACCTGATCCGGCACTCTTTTTATACGCTGCCGCGCAAATGGGTTTTGAGCCGCAGGAATGTGTGGTAATTGAAGATAGTAGCGCAGGAGTGATCGCCGCCCGAAAAGCTGGGTTTGAAGTTTTTGGATTCGCCAATCAACACAATCAGCAGGAGCTTGAAAAGGAAGGCGCAAAGGTTTTTTTTGAGATGGAGGCCTTGCATGGGCTTTTACAATAAAAAAGTTCAGCTTGGAATTACTTAAGTTCTTATTAGTATTTTTTTAGCTAAAAAAATGTGCTATGAATCAACTTTCTACTGAAAACTTGGAGCTTTTTCCATCACCAGAGCAACTGCAACGAATTTGTAAATCAATTGCGACCTTAGATGCTATTATTTGCCCGGAATGGGAATTTCGATACTACAGTTATCAAAAGAATTGGAGTGCGGAGGAGGCCGTTTTTAGCATGCGAGATGGACAAGGGGATCAATTATTTATATTGTTTGCAGCAACAGGAACTTGTATCAATGGTTTTGCGCACGAAAGTAGTATGAATGGCTGGGAAGAAGTAGTGCTGCCTCAAAAGCAGTCTGTTTTCGGGAAAATATTTGGTCCAAAGCAAGCAGTTAAGACGGTATCTCAACAAAGGATCGCAAAAGGAGTTGTTGACGATTTACCAGCTGTTTTTAATGAATTTATTTTTGGAGAACCTATAAAAAGTATCGGTACAACTTTTTGCATTTGGCAAATAGGATCCTCGAACTGGAAAACTGGAATAATAAGTTTGCCACAAGATAATTGTAAAGATGGCTCAAGTGATTTACTACGTCTGTTGGATGGAAATCCAGCGAATTATAAGGCTTGGGCAGAAGCATACTACGAAGAGGAATTTGAGGAACGCGAACTTCGGTTAGAAGTAGTAGAAAAAATATACGGAC
>CALFBG010000230.1 GCA_937951685.1 uncultured Saprospiraceae bacterium
TAAGGAAATTATAAGCCGTTAAGACCTATAGTGTAGTTTTGTCCGGGGGTGGCGTTTGGTCTAAGTGAGTAAGGAAATTATAAGCCGTTAAGACATAACTATTGCTCCTTTGGGCTTTTAGTTTGCTAGTCTAAGTGGGTAAGGAAATGATAAGCCGTTAAGACGAAAACTCTCCTCCAAACTGTTCTTTGGATGAAGGTCTAAGTGACTAAAAAAATCATAAGCCATTAAAACAATAAACCTATCTAACCAAGCCTATAAAAACAGCATCGGAGGAACAAAAAAACAAAACCTATCAAAATCAAATCTCCGGTTTACCAATCTTCAACGCCCACCATCCAAAAAAAAATGTGACGCTTTCTTATCTTGCAGTCTTTATGCGGAGTTAACGAAATTCGTTAGGAATTGAATAAGACAAAAGAAGAACTGCTGGCCGCGCGAAGCTTTTCTGACGGGGAAGTCATCAAGCAAATTTTACAAGGAAAAAAGCAATTGCTGGAAATCCTGTATGATCGCTATGCGACGAAGGTTTTTCATAAGTGCTTGAGCATTACCAAAGATCGCCACGTTTCGGAGGATTTGTCGCACGATATTATGGTGAAGGTCTTTTTAAAATTGAATAGTTTTAAAGGAACTTCCGACTTCTCGTTTTGGGTGTATTCCATTACTTACAATCACTGCATGGATTACCTCAAAAAGAAAAAACGACTCCGCTTCGATGATTTTGAAGATATGGCGTATGCGCACGTGGATACGGCCGATATCGAACTCGAACACAAGGTGCTGAAAGAATTACAATTGGAACAGTTGACCATTTTATTTGAAGAACTCAAACCCGCTGACAAGATGATTTTATTAATGCGGTACCAAGATGGTATGTCCATCAAAGAAATGGTCGCGACGCTGCAACTTGGGGAAAGTGCCATCAAAATGCGCCTCAAAAGGAGCCGGGAACGATTAGCGGAATTACTAAAAGCAGTGCATCATGAAGAATGAAGAAAATCCAATCAAGAAAAATTTGGAAGCGCAGTTTCAGGACTTGTTGCCAGCCGAAACTGCGCCGGAGAGTATGAAAAAAGCGGTGTTTCAAACACTCGATACGCTCAACTTAATTGGCGACATTGCAGACTTGTTTACGGATAAACTCACCCGTTCGGAGGCGACTTTCTTTGATCTACTCAACGAAAAAGATGCGTCGGATCAAACTGCGACGCCAAAGGAATAATTATATTTTGGTAGCTGACCACATTTCTTCTTCGGTTGGCTTACCCACAAAACGATAAACCCACAAAATTCAAAATCATGGAAAAAGTATCAACTTGGTCAGATTTATTCTTTCAATCTTTTTATGCATTCGGGGAAAAGCTGATGGCTTCCTTGCCGAGTGTTTTAGGTGCCATTTTTATTATCTTATTGGGCTGGTTGTTTGCCCGCTTGGTGGCGGGAATTATCAGTCGGTTGTTGACGGCGGTGAAATTTGATCAATTGGCGGAGCGCGTTAATTTTCAAGATTTTTTGCAAAAAGCGAATATGACCCTTTCGCCAAGTGTGCTAATGGGCAAATTTATTTATTGGATTTTGATGCTTCTGGTAGTGATTACCGCCTCCGAAACTTTAGGTTGGTCCGCCGTATCGGAAGAAATTTCTAAATTAATTGCTTACCTTCCCCAATTGTTGGCGGCGGTGGTGTTTTTTATCGTCGGGGTCTACATCGCTTCTTTTGTGAGAGACGTGATTGGAGGTGCTACGCAAACCTTAGGCATCAGTACTGGAAAAGTGATTAGCGCTTTTGTTTTTTACCTGTTGTTGGTTTTAGTAGCTTTGACGGCTTTGAAGCAGGCGGGTATTGATACCAGCATTATTACGTCTAATTTGATGATTATTGTCGGTTCAGTAATGGTGGCAATGGCGATTTCTTACGGTTTTGCCTCCCGCGATATTTTATCTAACATTTTGGGAAGCTATTTTAGTCGCCGTACCTTTGAAGTTGGACAGCACATAGAGATTGATGGCAAAGCGGGGAAAATTATAGAAATAACGAGCGTAACGATCACGATTCGGCTCAATGAAGAAAGAGATTTAGTGATTCCTGCACACCAATTAATGACGAAACAAATTGAAATTATTAGACAATAAGCAGTAAGTTATATTACAAAGTATTCCGCATTAGCTAAATAATTTTCTGCAAAAAATAACATTATTATGTCAACGCAAACTACAACTGCAACTACGAACACGCCAAAAAAAGAAGCGGGTCATTTTCGTAGAAACTGGTTTTTTTACACTTTAATTGTATTGGCGCTGGGAGCGGCGGCTTTCTTTTGGTTTAGCAAAAGTATGGCTTTGGCGAAGCAAGCGAAGGACTTTGAAACGGAGAAAGCAGCATTGATCGTGGATACCGAAAAAGTATTCGCCGTGAATTCGGAGCAACATCTAGTCTTGACGATGAAAACTTTCGCTTGGGCGGTGAGAAGTGAGTTAAATCGTGGGAATCAAGAGCAAGTAGATCAGTATTTTCAGCAATTGGTCAAAGCGGATAAGGTGGAGGAAATTACTTTGGTGGATCGGGAAGGAACTATTTTGCTGACGACTAATAAAAAGAACGAAGGCAGTAAATTTGTCGAAGAATATGCCGATGCGGTGATGCAGGTGGAAGCCACCACGGTGATGGATTTTGCCGATAAGCGGATCGCAGCAGCGCCAATTATGTCCCTTACCAGTCGCACGGGAACACTCGTAGTACGCTATAAAATTGATCGATTACCGATGAATGGGAAGTAGTCGTAAAGGGTGGCGCACTTCGTTGATTTTATCCTAAGGGAAAGCTCCTTTTATTTTTAAAAAAAAAGTTTATTACAAACAGTGACTTCGTCGAGCGGCTAAAGTCTCTATCGGGTATTTACACAAAAAAACTATTTCGCCATGAGCTTGAAAGAAATACTAGAGTTTAACTTTTTGTCGCTAGGAGACTTACAGCTTAGTCTTTATCACCTGATCGCGGCTTCGTTGGTGATTATTATTGCGCGCTTTTTGGTTTCGGTTATGAGTAAAATCTTACAACGCTTTTTTCGGCAGAAAGCGGTAGATCCGGGACGTCAATTTGCGATGATTCAGTTTATCAAATACATCGTTTATACCGCCGCTATTTTGATGGCGCTGGAAACTTTGGGCATTTCACTTTCTGTAGTATGGGGTGGTGCGGCAGCACTGATGGTGGGGATTGGTTTAGGTTTACAGCAAACTTTCAATGATCTCGTTTCGGGCGTTATTTTATTGATTGAAGGTTCGGTACAAGTGGGTGATGTCGTGGAGATTGATGGCATGGTAGGCACGGTGGATATGATTGGTATGCGAACTTCTCGCGTAGAGACGCGCAACCGGATTTCTATCTTGATTCCGAATTCAAAGTTAGTCGGCGACAAAGCGATCAACTGGAGTCACAATGAACAACCTACGCGGTTTCAAGTTCCTTTTGGCGTGGCTTATAGCTCGGATATTAAGTTGGTGACCAAACTTGTTTTACAAGCTGCCTCGGAGCACAATGCTATTTTGAAAACGCCCCAACCAGAGGTGCAGTTTCAAGATTTTGGAAATTCTTCCTTAGATTTTATCCTGCATTTTTTTAGTATGGAAAAC
>CALFBG010000231.1 GCA_937951685.1 uncultured Saprospiraceae bacterium
CTAGAGAAAAAACTTCCCTACTTAAAAATTACCGTATTCAACTTCTTCGCCAGCTCATTTCGCATTTGTAATAGCTTCTGCTGAACTTTTAAATACAACATCACTTGATCTGCGTCTCCCGTTTTACTGGCTTCCTGGATACGCGTTTGGTTTTTAGTACACATCTTGATCAACTTGTCTAGCTTAAAGCGGTACAAGGATTGAATGCTATCTTTTGTGAAATTGTCCTCGGGCGCTTTCTGCGTTTGTAAGGTGATTTCCCATTTCTCTTGCCAGTTTGGACTATACTCAAAAGGAGAATGAATTAACTCAATGGCGAGTTGACCAATCGCAGGGTCACTGTGATTGATAAAATATTGTTGATCGAATTGCTTGCCTTCTTGCAAAAGACTGCGGCACTCCTTGGCAATGTTTTCGTATAACTTATTGTCAAAATCATCAATGATTTCTTCGATGTTTTGAATGACGTAGGCACACACCGTCATATCTTCCTCTTGGTCGAAAGGCATACCACCAGAACTAATCAAAATACGGATAATATCTTTTTCCTTGAATGCTGTCGGATCAGTGGTTTGTTTTTGTGCAGGAGACGCTGCTTCCGTTGGGTATTCTTCGGAGTCCGTGGGGATGTTTGGCTCTTGGGTAGGAAATTCTCCCGAACCGGTACTGGGCGTACTTGTTCCCGAAGTAGGTCGGGGATAAGTATTATTGCGCTGGTTGCGCTGTTCTCTTTTGCGAATGTTTTGCCCAACAACCTTATTGGATTCCGTAACTAAAATTTGTTCCGAGACATCGACGGTAGCCGCACATTGTTTAATGTACAAAGAGCGTTTGATCGGATCTGGAATCCGAGCAATACTACTGACAATATCTTTGATCATTTTCGTTTTCTTGATGGGATCGCCTTTTGCTTCTTCCATCAATAACTTAGTCTTGAAAAAGATAAAGTCATCCGCATTTTCCGTAAGGTAAGTTTTGAATTTACTCGCCCCGACTTTATTGAGATAAGAATCAGGGTCTTCTCCGTCCGGTAACAAAACAACCTTAACGTTCATGTCTTGCTCCAACACGAGGTCAAGTCCACGCAAGGCTGCTTTTACACCTGCCTGATCACCATCATACAAAATTTTCATATTAGGGGTGAAGCGCTTGACCAAACGAATTTGATCCACCGTAAGTGAAGTTCCCGAAGAAGAAACTACGTTTTCAATACCGGCTTGGTGCAAAGCGAGTACATCGGTATAGCCTTCCACCATAATACATTCTTCCTCTTTGCGAATGGCACCTTTGGCAAAATATGCGCCGTAGAGGATTTTACTTTTATTATAAATTTCAGTTTCGGGCGAGTTGACGTATTTGGGGGCTTTAATGGTATTGTCTAAAATTCTACCACCAAAGCCTAGCACCTTACCCGTCAAGTTGTGAATACTAAACATCACCCGACTCCTAAAAAAATCTTTGTCGTACTTAGAGGTTAACCCAAGCTCTTTAAGCAGTTGTATATTGTAACCCTTCTGAATGGCTTTGAGGGTAAAAGCATCTCTTTTATTTAAGGTGTAACCCAAACCAAATTTCTTGATCGTCTCTTCCCGAAAGCCACGTTCCTTAAAATAACTCAAACCAATACTCTTGCCTTCTGGCGTTTCAAACAAGTTTTCCTGAAAACTTTCCTTCGCAAATTGATTAATCAAATAAAGACTATCGAAATGCTGGCGTTCTTCGATACTTTCTTGCGAGCTAACCGTTTCTTCTAATTCAATATTGTACTTTTTGGCTAGAAACCGTAGCGCTTCCGGAAAACTAAAGCTCTCGTGTTCCATCACAAATTGCACGGGATTCCCTGCCTTTCCACAACCAAAACATTTGTAGATATTTTTGGCAGGGGAAACCGTAAAAGAAGGGGTTTTCTCGTTGTGAAAAGGGCAAAGCCCAAGCATGTTGACGCCTCGCCGCTTGAGTGTAACGTAATCTTCGACCACGTCTTCAATTCTTGCCTTCTCAATAACTTCCTGCACAGATTTTTGCGAGATCATGGTTTTGGTTTTACAATTTTAATTGATGAGCGAATTCCTACAAAATTAACGGATTTTTTGGCACGGTATAGCTTTCTCGGGCTGCTAAATGGTATTTTTCTCCAGATTTCCTCCAGATTTTCTCCTTTTCTGTGCTCCTTTTAGCTATTTCCTGCCATTTCCTGCCCTTCGTAAAAAAGAAAATCAAGATTTTTTTAAAAAATGAATTTTACTGATCGACTGTGCCAAAACGTAAATTAACTATTGTAAGATTCTACAAAATAACTACTTGTGAAATTATATTTATAATATATGTTTTATAGTAATTTTAAAAAGCAAGTTTTTAATGCAAGCTTAACATTAGTTAAAATCTTTAACTAAAAATTACTTTAACATATAAGTACCTGAAAAGCATAATGATTACAGATATTAATTTAACTATTATTAAAATCAGTAACTTTTGATGGCATATTCTTGGCAATACTCTAACTGTATCTGATGAGATACAAATCCGATTTTAAGATTTTTCTTTGACATTCCTGCGAAGGATTTGTCAAAGTTTTTTGACAAATAAATCTCTCATGAGGTTTCGAGCGGCTGAAAAAGTTGCGAAAGAATATAATGGGTGTTCTCATAGTGTGTGACTGTCTCTTCGCCTGAATGGGCGAAGAGCAGCTTTTTAAAATGGAATTGGAATCACACTTTGTAGAATTAAGCGAACAGCTTTCCCCCGTTTTAAAAAATGACAAATAAATCTCGATTGAGGTTTCAAGCGGCTGAAAAAGTTGCGAAAGAATATAATGGGTGTTCTCATAGTGTGTGACTGTCCTTCTCCGAAAGTGGTGGAAGGGCAGCTTTTTTTTGGTGCATTGAGTACAAAATAGCTGCTATTTACCCCTTGTTCCCAATAATTCGGCCTAATTTCATCACAGATTTCATCATTGCGGGTACCTATTTGGAGTTTTAAAACAACTTCTATAAATTCGCAGGATGCAATGTAATAACTGTCATGCTGAAATTACGGGTAATAGTAAACTTTGCCAAGTTTGTGGAACAAAAGTAGTTGTCCCGAAAATACCTTGTCCTACTTGTGGGATGCTACATCCTGAGCATACCGCTATTTGTAGCCATTGTGGCTATTTATTTAATTTTAAAAAAAGACCTGCGACTTACCGCAGCAAATATATGCTTGACTTTAGAGAAAGTCATACCTTATCGGCACAAATTAACGCGCATTTTCTCAAAGCATTTAAAGATCGCATTGCAGCGGAACATCAAATTGAGCAATGGGCAGCTTATCGGCAGTGTTACGACGATTCTGTTGTACAAAAAAGTTTTGCGGTACGTCGAACCCAACTGGCAGAAGAGTGTTATACCTTGCACAGTGCAGGAGAAGCGACGCTCAATCAACAGATTGATATGTTGTTAGAAGATCATTTTGAAGCAACGCTTGACCACTTCCTTATTTTATATTGTCGCCACCTCAACGAGACGGAGCTCCCCGAGGCCATTTTGCAATACGGGCAGGTTACTTTAGCTACGGTAGATCTCCAGCAAATGATTTTGGATTATTTAGACTTATCGCAAGAGCCTGAAAACTTTTACATTGACTTTATCAAAATGCCCATTGCGAAATTGAAAAACGCGAGTTCCTCTTTTCTTTTTCCTCAGCGGGATGAAAAAATTGTGCTTATCTGTGATCAAACTATTTTGGGGTCTTGCAAGGAAGGTTTTGCATTGACTGAATTAGGTCTTTATTGGAAAGCACACTTTAATCCCGGACAGCAAATTTACTTTTCAGAAATCAAAGGGGTTTTTAGAGAGAAAGAATGGATTACCATTAATAATCATTTTTTCAACGTCAGTCCATCTGTCAATTTGAAAATGCTGAAACTTTTAAAGCGCTTGCAGCGCTTATATCGCTATAGGATGTTTTAATCTTTGACTGAGCGTTGCTCTAAAAGTAAAATAGCACAGTACCTTTCCGATACGATGCTACTACTTATTGAGTTGTTTAAAAACTCCAAAAATGTTTGCGAATTGATCTTTTGGTCCAACTTTTCAGCTTTTTCATCCTCCGTAGCGCTGCTACGAACTCCCAAAAGAGCTTCAACCTGCCTGCCGGCAGCGGCAGGCCTGAACAAAAAACGCTGCTTACTTGCGTGAAGGCAAAGCCTTTCTCAACTGCTTTTAGAATTATTAAACAATTTTATTATGAAAAATTTAAATTACAAAGTACTTAAGGGGGAGAGCGGACGACTTAGTTTCCTTTATCGTCTTTATTTTTTTTGGCAAAATTGATGGTTTGAATCTCTTCTGGACTCACCCGCTTTACCTGTAAGACATTAATTTGATTTTTAATCTTGATTGCAATTTGATAAGCACCAAGGTCTAAATCTCCTAGGTCAAAAGAAACTGCATTTTTACCGACTTTTATATCCTTCGTATCCTTGAGCTGAATTTCTCCCATCAAGGTCATAATT
>CALFBG010000232.1 GCA_937951685.1 uncultured Saprospiraceae bacterium
GTCAATCAAGACTTGGAATACCTCATTCGTTTTCAAAATACGGGAACGGATACGGCTTTTAAAGTCGTTGTCATAGATACGATCTCGCCACTTTTAGATCTAACAGGTTTGCGAACTGGCGCTAGTAGCCATCCTTACGAATTGAATATTTCAGGAACGGGCGTATTGACCTTTACCTTTGACAATATTATGTTGCCCGACAGCAATGTCAATCAATTGGCTTCCAATGGTTTTATTAAATTTAAAATCCCCCAGCAACTCGACAATCCTATTGGCTCCGAAATACACAACAGTGCTGCTATTTATTTTGATTTCAATAAACCTATCCTTACCAACGTTACGCAACATACTATCGGTGATGATTTTATCCCTACGATTGATCACTATGACTTAAGTGGTGAGATTCTTACGCTCAACCAAATTCCCGTTGAGCAAGCCAATTTACAGCTGAGCGGCTTTCAGCAAGCTGAAATTTCAACGACAACCGGTGGATTATTTCAAATCGAAGCTTTGCGGGAAGCACAAGACTATACGATTCGCCCCGAGAAGAACATTAATTTACGAAATGGTTTGACGGCCTTTGATTTGGTGTTGATGAGCAAACACCTGCTGGCGATTGAAGAACTAGATCATCCCTTGTTGCGCCACGCAGCAGATTTGGATCGAGATGTAGAAATTACCGTTTTGGATCTATTTTTACTGCGTAAAGTAATTTTGAACTTAGTAACAGAATTGCCCAATAATGATAGTTGGCGCTTTTTCCACCCCGTTGCACCACAGCCGAACTTTCCAATAAGTTGGGAAGAGGAAGTAGCGGTAGAAAACTTATCCGCAGATACTCAGGTAGATTTCACCGGTGTAAAGGTTGGAGATTTGAATCTAAGTGCAAATCCGAATAACTTATGGTCCTCAGAGGTTCGAAATACAAAAGCGCCGCTAAGTTTTCAATTGGATAATCCAGCATTGAAAAAAGGAGAGCAGTTTCAAATGTGGTTTCGAGCAGCAGATTTCAAGGAGATTTTAGCCTATCAGTTTAGTTTAAAATTTGATCCGGATGCCTTAATTTTCAATAGTCTAGCACAGGGCGAACTTGCTCAACTTAGTTCAGACTGTTTTGGCTTACACTTACTTTCAGAAGGCATTATTACGACGAGTTGGTTTGATTTGGCGCGTAAAGCGTATACAGACGAGGACCAACTTTTTGCCCTCAACTTTACTGCAAAACGGGCAGGACGACTCAGCGATTTCATCCAATTGAGCCAGCAATATACACCAGCCATTGCTTACGATCGACAAGAAGAAGCTTTAGCCGTTGAACTGGTCTTTGATCAGCAAGAAAGTGTGGGGCAATTCGCCGCAGAAGTTTTTCCCAATCCAACGCATCAGCATAGTCAGTTAAACTACCAGATTTACCAAACGCAAGAGATGACGATTCGCTTATACAATACGCTCGGTCAGGTGGTTAAAACGATTCTTCCTACGACTAAGCAAGTGCCCGGTCAGTATCAATATACGGTTGAATTGAAAGATTTTCCCCGTGGAACTTATCTCTTATCCCTACAATCTTCCAATCGACAATTCCAGCAAAAAGTGATAAAATTATAAGTATTATAAAAGAAGTTGTTTAAAAACTCCAAAAATGTTTACGAACATTTAAACAACTTCAAGCTAAAACAGAAAAAGCGTCGGTGTAATGCCGACGCTTTTCTTTTTAAACCAATGAAGTTTCTTATTTTTTCTTCGCACGCGAAGTTACTTTTCTAGTTGCTGTCTTCTTTGTAGTAGCAGCCTTTGGCGTTTTAGCTCGGGAGCTAGTTTTAGCAGTAGTCATTGCTTTTCTCGTAACGGTTGCTTTTGCTTTTGGCGTTGCTTTCGTCGTTACTTTTCTCGTAGCTGTTGCTTTTGCTTTGGGTGTTGCTTTCTTTGTTACTTTTCGCGTAACTGTTGCTTTTGCCTTAGGCGTTGCTTTCTTCGTTACTTTTCTTGTAACTGTTGCTTTTGCTTTAGGTGTTGCTTTCTTTGTAACTTTTCGCGTAACGGTTGCTTTTGCTTTTGGCGTTGCTTTCTTTGTTACTTTTCGCGTAACGGTTGCTTTTGCTTTGGGTGTTGCTTTCGTCGTTACTTTTCTTGTAGCTGTTGCTTTTGCCTTAGGCGTTGCTTTCGTCGTTACTTTTTTAGTACGCTTAGTATTTTTAGCAACTGCTGCGCGAGGAACCACGGTTTTAGTTGTGGCTGCCTTCTTTGCTACTGTCGCTTTCGCTTTACTCGTCGACTTTCTAGTAGTTGTCTTTTTTGCTACTGATGCTTTTACCACAGGAGTGGCTTTTTTAGAGCTAGGCCGTTTAGCAGCCGTCCGCTTTGTTTTGGCGGCAGTAGACTTTACGCCTTTAGTTGCAGCTCGATTTCCTTTGGTGGAAACAGATTTAGTTGTTGATTTAGCAGCGGCTTTAGTGGGTGTTTTTTTGACAGCCATATTGGATATAATTTAGTTTTAAAAAAATAAAAAAAAGCTTGTAAATGTTTTCCAAAACAATAACTATTCCAGAACATTAGTAAACTTTCAATACGTTAACTACTGATTGTAAGTAAAGCAGCAATAAAGGTTACGTTTTTGATCATATTTGTTTCAAAAAAGATCAAAAAAAACAAAGCAATAAGCTCATACTGCGGGGATAAAGATTGCTGTAAGTTCAAACCTTCACATCGGTGGTTAGTTGGAATTTTGATTTTTTTGAAAAGTGCCTGCTTGATTGATCGGTAGGAACTAAAGTGATTAAGGAGAGGCGGCGACGTAGCGAGAAGCGAAAAGATATATTCAAAAAGCAAATAAACTTATCTTACAATCTACGCTGTCTAAAACCCTTTTTTGCTATCTTTGAGCGCATTTTGTAAAGCAGCGCTTTTTAAAGCTCAAGCGAATGTCGCAGTTCAATGTATCTGCTATTTATTAAAACTTACATTTAAAGTCGTTTAGGTTTTCCATTAAGCTCACAATTGGCACAATTAGTTCCACCTAAAGTCTCCTGCATCTTCGATGCTGCGTAATCAGGAAAATTTAAATACATGCTTATTAATCCATCTTAAATGAAAAAAATCAGTTTTCTCTTTTTAATCTGTGCCTTACTCCCTTACTTGCAATGCACCGAAGCCAATAAAGAAATGCCTTCACAAAAAATAAAATCACCAAACGCCTTGTCCGAAGATACGACTGACCATCACAGCTTTGCGAAGCCGAAAGAAGCACAAACGAAGCACTTATCGCTTTCACTAAAAGTAGATTTTGATCAACGTATTTTATCTGGAAAAGCTAGTTTTACGATTGATAATCAGCAAGCAACTCGTTTAATTTTAGATAGTAGAGATTTGCAGATTGAAAAAGTAAGTTTGGGGGAAGCAGAAACGCCGACGAGTTTTACCTTATCCAAAGCAGAAGTTTTCTTGGGGCAAGCCTTAACGATCAAAATCGAAAAAAACACGAAGTTGGTCCACGTTTATTACCAAACCAAAGCAGACGGTGCCGCAGCCTTGGATTGGCTACAACCACAACAAACCGCTGGAAAAAAACATCCTTTTCTTTTCACGCAAGGTCAAGCCATTTTAACGCGTACTTGGATTCCTTGTCAGGATAGCCCGGGAATTAGAATTACTTATGATGCACAGATTGAAGTGCCCAAGGACTTACTTGCGGTGATGAGCGCTTCCAATCCACAACGCAAAAATGAAGAAGGCATTTATAAATTTGAAATGAAGCAAGCCATTCCTCCTTATTTGATTGCTTTGTCCGTTGGAGATTTGGTTTTTGGGGAAGTTGGTGCGCGTACGGGAATTTACGCGGAGCCAAGTATGCTCGAAAAAGCAGTTTATGAATTTGGCGACATGGAGAAAATGTTGGTCAAAGCAGAATCCTTGTATGGCAAGTATTTGTGGGAGCGCTACGACGTGATCGTTTTACCGCCGAGTTTTCCTTTTGGTGGGATGGAAAATCCACGCCTTACTTTCGCAACACCGACGATTATTGCGGGCGACCGTTCTTTAACTTCCTTGATTGCACACGAATTGGCGCATTCTTGGTCTGGAAATTTAGTAACGAACGCCACTTGGAACGACTTCTGGCTCAACGAGGGTTTTACCGTTTATTTTGAGCGGAGAATTATGGAAGAACTCTACGGTAAAGACTATGCGAATATGTTGGCTTTATTGGGTTACCAAGATTTAGAAAATGACGTAGCGGAATTAGACAAAAAAGATACGCATTTAAAGCTTGACCTTAAAGGTAGAGACCCCGATGATGGCATGACGGATATCGCCTACGAAAAAGGAGCTTTCTTCTTATTGTTATTGGAACAGCAAGTTGGTCGTGAAAAGTTTGACGCTTTCTTAAAGTCTTATTTCAATACTTACCAGTTCAAAACGATTAGCACGACGACTTTTATCAAGTATTTAAAAGAAAACTTACTCGAACCGAATCAAGTAACGATTGACATTGATGAATGGATTTTTGGTCCTGGTATTCCCGCTAATTGCCCAAAGATCGAATCTGATAAATTTGCTTTAGTTGACCAACAGGTAAAATTAGCCAGTGGCGGTGCACCAGCAAAAACGTTGAATACGACGGATTGGAGTACGCACGAGTGGTTGCATTTTATTCGACACTTGCCAAAAAATATGGCAAAAGAAAAAATGAAAAATTTAGATCAACATTATAAGTTTAGTCGTTCCGGAAATTCAGAAATTCTTGCCGCTTGGTTTGAAACCTCCATCAAAAATGGCTATGGTAAAACGCTTTTACCGGAGATTGAAGCTTTTTTAGTGAAGGTGGGAAGACGTAAATTTTTGACTCCATTGTACGGTGCCCTCAAGGAAAGCAATCAATTGGAAGTGGCTCGAAAAATTTATGCGAAAGCAAAACCTAATTACCACGCTGTATCTACTCAAACCCTAGATGAGCTACTGGAGATTGAATAATAGCTACCAGTCATAGCTGCTTGGACAAGAT